>NZ_JAPWCB010000004.1:0-137075 GCF_041433745.1 Gemella sp. 27098_8_149
ATCTAATATTTACTATGATATTTTACAAGAAGCTGCTATTATAGTTGAAGTAAATATAAATGATCAAGTAATAATAAAAATGTTGGGAGAGTTAGGAGATTTTACTAATGGATCTGGTATGCCTAAAACTATTTTTGATGAAAAAGGTGATGTAGGTGCAATTCACTATGGTCATATATATACAAAATATAATTTATTTGTATATACTCCGATAATAAAAGTTAGAAAAGAAAATTCAATAAAGTTAAAAAAAGTGAACTATGGAGATATAGTAATTGCTAAAACTTCAGAGAATATTGATGATATAATGAAATCAGTAGCCTATTTAGGAAAAGAAGAGGTTGTAGTTGGTGGTCATGCTGCAGTATATAGACATAAACAAAATCCAAAATATTTATCGTATGTTTTTAATGGATATAATGATTTATTAAAACAGAAAAACAGATTAGCTAGGGGGGTTAAAGTAATTGAGATATCATCAATTGATATGGAGAAGATTAAAATCCCTATCCCCCCTCTTCACGTTCAACAACATGTTGTATCAATTCTTGATAAGTTTGATACTTTAGTGAATGATATTAAAGAGGGATTACCAAAAGAAATAGAACAACGTCAGAAGCAGTATGAATATTGGAGAGAGTGTTTGTTAAACTTTCCAAGATAACAGGTTATTATGAAAAAATTGATATATAAATAAAAAAGGAAAAGGAGTGAGAGTATGTCAGAAGAAAAATTCAAGTATAAAACTTCGCCAATCGCAGAGATGCAGGGCGGAATAGTTTTAGCGAGGTTTGAAAAGCCTGAACGTAGAGTAGAAGAATATCAAACTGAATCACAACTTGAAGAAAACATGATTAATAATCTAGTTTCACAAGGGTATGAACGTCTTGATGTTAGAAGTATGGATGATTTATATGTGAATCTTCGTGTACAAATTGAAAAACTAAACGATGTTAGGTTTAGTGATAGTGAATGGAAAAGATTTCTACTAGAGTATTTAGATGCGCCTAATGATGGGATAATCGAAAAGACTCGTAAGATTCAAGAAAATCATATCTATGATTTTATATTTGATGACGGTAGATTAAGAAATATTAAAATAATAGATAAGAAAAATATCCATAACAACCATCTACAAGTAGTTAATCAGGTGACTGTCGCTAAAAATAGATATGATGTGAGTATTTTAGTAAATGGTTTACCTCTTGTTCACATTGAATTGAAAAAACGTGGAGTTAATATTCGAGAAGCTTTTAATCAGATTCAAAGATATGAGGACGAAAGTTTTAATCTAGATAATTCGCTTTATAAGTTTGTGCAAATTTTTGTAATCTCAAATGGAACATACACTAGGTACTTTGCTAATACGACTGAACGTGATAAGAGTAATTATGAGTTTACTTGTGAATGGGCAGATGCTAAGAATAGGGTTATCGCAGATTTAGAAGACTTTACAGCGACGTTCTTTGAGAAGAGAACTATTCTTGAGATTTTAACTAAATATTGTATTTTTAATTCAAGAAATGTGTTGTTAATCATGCGTCCTTATCAAATTGCTGCGACTGAAAGACTATTATGGAGAATTAATTCTAGTTTTGAAAATAAAAAAGCCGGAAGTGTAGAAGCTGGTGGATTTATCTGGCATACTACTGGATCTGGTAAGACTTTAACATCATTCAAGTCAGCAAGATTAGCAACTGAGTTAGATTATATTGATAAAGTATTCTTCGTAGTTGATAGAAAAGACTTAGACTATCAAACTATGCGTGAATATCAAAAATTCCAAAAAGATAGTGTAAATGGAAGTAAGGATACTAAAGAATTAAAAATTAGTATTGAAAAACAAGATAATAAAATAGTTGTTACAACAATTCAAAAATTAAATGAATTTGTTAAGAGTAATAAAGGTCATGAAATTTATAATAAGCATTGTGTATTTATTTATGATGAATGTCATAGGTCTCAATTTGGTTTAGCTCAAAAGAACATTCAAAGTTCATTTAATCATTATTACCAATTTGGTTTTACAGGAACTCCGATATTTGTAGAAAATTCATTAGATGGGAAAACAACTTCTGATGTATTTGGTGCACAATTACATAGTTATGTAATCACAGATGCGATTAGAGATGGAAAAGTTCTTAAATTCAAGATTGACTACAACAGTATTAATCCGAAGTTCAAGAGTTCCGAAGAAGAAACAGATGATGAGAAACTAAAATCTCTTGAGAATAAGATGTTCCTACACCCAGAACGTATTACGGAAATTACTAAGTATATTCTTGATAAGTTTGATTCTAAAACTTATCGTAATACGCAATATACGGTGAAAGATAAGCGTATCAATGGATTTAATGCGATGTTTGCGGTGCAAAGTGTAGATGCGGCGAAGATGTATTATGAAGAGTTTAAAAAACAACAGGCAAACTTACCTGAAGATAAAAAATTAAAAGTCGCAACAATATTCAGTTACGCTCCAAATGAAGAAAGAGCTTCAGGGGAGATTGAAGAAGAGAGTATGTCATCATCAGCGATGTCAACGACAGCGAAACAATTCTTAACTAATGTAGTTGATGATTATAATTCATTTTTCCAAACTAACTTCACGATAGATGGTAATGGATTTGAGAATTATTATAAAGATTTATCAAGTAGAGTAAGAAATAAAGAAGTAGATTTACTAATTGTTGTCGGTATGTTCTTAACTGGATTCGATGCTCCAACTATGAATACATTATTCGTTGATAAAAACTTAAGATACCATGGGCTTATTCAAGCATTTTCTAGAACAAACAGGATTCTAAATAAGATGAAAGCCTTCGGTAATATCGTTTGCTTTAGGAACTTAGAAAAAGCCACTAAAGATGCGATTAAATTATTTGGTGATGAAAATAGTATCAATGTAATTATCGAGCGTAGTTATGATGAATACATAAATGGATTCACGGATGAAGATACAGGAGTCGTATTTAAAGGCTATAAGGAACTATGTGAAGAAATCATAGAAAAATTCCCAGATCCAACAGAAATCAAACTAGAAAAAGATAAGAAAGAGTTTGTTAAGGTATTCGGTGAAATCTTGAAGAGAGAAAATATTTTAAGAAACTATGATGAATTCAGTAGTTTTGAGAAGATAATTTCTGAGAGATTGAAACAAGACATGAAGAGTACGTATATTAAGATAAAGGAAGAGTCAATATCGCAAGATCCTACTGGTGGTGGAGACCGAGGAAAAGGTGGAAATGATGAGAAGATTGATCTTTCTGATGTTGAATTCCACATCGATCTTCTAAAAACTGAAGAGGTAAATCTTGATTATATCCTAGCTTTAATTCTTGAAAAAGCTAAAGAGCAAGGTACGAATAATGAAACATTAAAAGAAGAAATAAGAAGATTGATTCGTTCTTCACTTGGAACAAGGGCCAAAGAAGAATTGATTATTGAATTTATCAATCGTACAGACCTAACTAAGTTTGATAAAAATGAAGACATACTAGAAGCCTTCTATGAATATGCTAAGATTGAGAAAGAACAAAAAATAAATGAACTTATTTACGAAGAAAATCTAAAAGAAAAATCTAAGAAATTCATAGAAAAATCAATTAGTAGAGGATATGTTGCCCAGGGTGGGACTGAATTAGATGATGTATTACCACCGGTAGGTCGTCGTGGTGGAGCTAGAGAAGTTAAGAAGCAATCGGTTCTTTCTAAATTGAAAGATATCGTTAAAGTATTTGTGGGGATATAATTAGAGGATAGTTAAATATAGAATTTAATGGCTATTCAAGAAAATAAACCTCCAAAATTCATTTAAATTTTGGAGGTCATTACCTATATAAAAGATGGTTATTTTTTATTGTCTTTTTTTATGTACATGATTTATGCTATAATAAAGTTGATATTAATTGATTTCATATTAGGAGAAGGATATGTTTAAGAAATGTTGCAGTAGTAGAAGAGAAAAAAATTATAAAATACACCACAGTCCTAGACCAATTAAACTTTCAGAAGAAATGGATACTGTAATAAAAGAATTACTTTGGTATACTCCGAATATTGATTCATACCAATCAGATAAAAATGAATTAATTTCTGATAAGATATATGATGAATTTTCATTTACCTATGTTATGAATCAAATGGGAATGAATGAAAGTCGTGATGTGAAGTGGATAGGTTCAAAGGATGTTATAAGTAATGATGAATGGAGATTTTTTGAGGGGAATATTTGTTCTAATTGTCAAAAAATAATAGTTGCGAAATATACTACATTTTCAAAAATAAATGCTTTATTAACTGCCATTAGAAACTGTATAGCACATGGTCATTTTGCCATAGTGGAGGATTATATTATTGGATTTAATAGGAAATTATTAACAAAAGATCCTGAGGGATTAAAGAAATCTGTTATTAAGATTAAACCTAAACCATTACTTGCAGCTTTAGAGAAGTTGACTTCACCAATAGGTAAAGAATTATTACTAGCATATGCTTTTAAAAATGTTGGTTATAAAGTTACGGAACCAAAAAATAGAAGTGCAGACTTTGATTTATGTCTTGAGAAAAAAGGAAAGAAATATGTAGTAGAAATAAAATCATATAAAGGTCAGACATATTTACATCCTGAGCATGTTATGAGATTTCTTAAGAGAGCAGAAGAAAAAGTACCTGACTATGAAAAGATATTACTTATTGATACATCGAGGGTGACCAAGTCAGTAAGGCAATTAGAATCGAAAATTAAAGGTTTTAGAATTGTTGATATAAATGATGTAAAACTATTACTAGGTGAAGAACCTGTAGATATATTAGCAAAATAAATCTATAACTAATAACAAGAGCGATTCAAAAATAATAACTTTGAATCGCTCTTATTTTTTATGGTTGTATACTAAATCCGGGGCATGGAAAAATTCCAGCCCCGGATTTCTATTTTTATATGCAAAAAGACAAATATCCAATATAATTAAAGTGTAGAAAAATAATTAACTAAGAAAGGATATTTGTCATGTCTAATTTTATCACAAATTTACTATTAATAAAAGACCAAAATATAACTATGAAGGATAAACTTGATTTAATCAATATAGATGGTCAAGATACATTCTTATTTCATGGGACTTTATCATATGAACCAAAGTGTTGCACAAACTGCGGTTGTAAAAAAGAAGGAAATAATATAGTTAAAAATGGATTTGGAGATCCGTTAAAAGTAGCTTTATTAAAGATGTCAGAATGCCCTACATACCTTAGATTAAAGAAACAACGTTTCAAATGTAGAGAATGTAATTCTAAGTTTTGTGCTGAAACACCATTTGTAAAAAAACACTGCAGTATATCTAAAAACCTTCTACTTCACATTATGAAGAATCTTTCTAAGACGCTATCATTTAAAGATATAGCTGAATTAAGTAATGTATCAGTATCTACAGTAGTAAGGGTAATGAAATCATGTAGAGAAGCTGTAGAAGTTAAGACTCATTCAAACCTACCAAAGCACCTATGTTTTGACGAGATAAAGTCAACTAAAGATAGTAAAAATGGAATGAGCTTCGTATTCTTAGATGCTAAAACACATGATTTTATAGATATAGTAGATGGACGAACACAACATATATTAAAACAATACTTTATGAGATACCCAAGAAAAGTAAGGAAGAAAGTAAAAACGATCTGTATAGATATTTACCCACCTTATATGAATATGATTAGAGAAATGTTCCCTAATGCTGAGATAATTATAGATAGATTTCATATGGTTCAAAATATTAATAGAGAATTAAACAAAGCTAGAGTAAAACTAATGAATCAATATAAGAATAAAAAAGGCTCTACTTACACTATTTTAAAGAATTTCTGGAAAGTAATATTGGAAGATAGAGATAAAGTAAATTCAATAAAAACATTCTATTCTAGAAGCTTTAAACGCTATGTAACTAGAAAGGAAGTATTAGATTATATATTAGCTATAGATGCTGAATTTACAGCTAGTTATGAAAGAGTTCATGAGATAAGAGAAGCTATTAAGACTAAAGATTCTGTAGAATTAGAGAAGTATATAGATATGGATACTAGAGGATTATCTAAAGGTGTAACTAAAGCTATAAATACTATGAAAAAGCATAAAGAATATATGCTTAACGCTATTAAATATAAGTATTCTAATGGTCCATTAGAAGGATTTAATAATAAGATAAAATTACTAAAGAGAGTATCTTATGGATATTCTAGCTTTAGTAATTTCAGATTACGCATTTTAATTATGTCTAGATTATTTGTTTCTGAATATAAAAATAATGTTAAACTTAGTGAAAGTAAGAAAAAATCTAAGCAGCAAAATGCTGCCTAGATCTTATTTCCTATTTTTCTCCATGCCCCGAATTTGACAAAGAGCCTTTTTTATTTAATTTGTTCACTTACAGCACTTACTTTTTCTAGAATTTCATCTAGACTGAAGTAGCCGCTTTTTTGAATAGATAGTCTTCCTTCGATATATACTTCTACAGTTGGTGCTGAAAGAATACCACGCTGTGCAGCAATTTCCATATTTTCTTCTAATGAAATGTAGTATGCTGCGATATCTTTGTGATCTTCTTGCCACGTAGTAATTCTGTTTTTTATTGAATGACATGGCATACATGTTGTTGATCCGTATTGAATAATCGCTATATCATTATCACTGATAATTTTATTTAAGTCGTCATTTTTTGTGAAATTAATCATATTTTATAATCCTTTATTTTTTTATATAAGAAGAAGTATAGTATGCTGTCTTCTTTTAATATGTGTATATTATAGTTGTTTTAAAAGTTAATTACAACTATTATTAATTGTGTATATACATGGTTCAAAAATAGAATATTATAAAAATTTTCTGAAAACTGTTGACAATAATTTTAAAACATGATATTATTTATACAACGTAAATAGATAAGTATTATAAAAAGAGGCCGCGATGACTAATTTAAAAGGTAGCATCGCCGAAGTGATTAAATTCACTGGGGTTATGTCGAATAGGCATAACACTGTCATTAGAAAATGCCCATTTTCTTCATGGTGAGCTTTTTATAATAAGGGCAAGAGGAATAGGATAGAATTATAAGCTAGACTACAAGAACCTTTTGTTCTTGTAGTCTATTTTTTATAACATTTTATGAAGGAGAAGATAATGAGATTATTTGATGGTATGACAGTAGAAAATGGTGAACTGAATATTTCAGGAGTTGGAGTAAGTGAGTTAAAAGCTCAATATGGTACACCACTTTATGTTTATGACGAAAATATGTTAGTGAACCAATGTAGAACTTTTATTAATAATTTCAAAAGTTCAAGATTTAAAACAGAAGTTCTTTACGCATCGAAAGCTTTTAGTTGTTTAGAAGTATTAAGAATTGCGGGTAGAGAGGGCTTAGGTGTTGATGTGGTTTCACTTGGTGAGATTCATACAGCATACAAAGCTGGTTATGATATGAAACGAGCTTATTTCCATGGAAATAATAAAACTCGTGAAGAATTACAATATGCTCTAGAAGTTGGAGTAGGAACTATCGTTGTAGATAACGACTATGAATATGAAATGATTAATGAAATCGTAAGAGAGAGTGGAAATACTATAGATGTACTTCTAAGAATAAATACTGGTATCGACGCTCATACTCATGAATACATCAAAACAGCAAAAGATGATTCAAAATTTGGTTACTCAGTATACGATGAAACAATATATGATTTAATCGCAGATATTAATAATCAAAGCAATCTTAACTTCGTAGGATTCCACTCACACATCGGATCACAAATTTTTGAAAAAACTTCATTTTTCGAAGCTGTAAAAGTAGTAATGGAATTTACGAAAAAAGTTCAAGAAAGATTAGGTTTAACTATAAGTGTTCTTAACCTAGGTGGAGGTTTTGGAGTTTATTACACTGAAGAGGATAGACCTTTTGAACTTGTTGAATTTTTAAGAGAGTATATCGAAGTAGTTGAACGTGAAAGTGATAATTTCGGATTAGACTTAACTAAGGTAGTTATTGAACCTGGTAGAAGTTTAACGTGTAACGCTGGTAGCACATTATACAGTGTTGGTGGAGTTAAGAAGACTTTTGCAGGTCGTGAATATGTGTTTGTTGATGGAGGTATGGCAGATAATCCTCGTTATGCATTATATAAAGCAAAATATGAGGCTATGTTAGCTAACAAGATGAGCGAAGAAGCAGATACAACTTATACAGTTGCAGGTAAATGCTGTGAGTCTGGAGATATGTTAGTAATGGATGCGAATTTACCTAAAGCTGAGCAAGGTGACTTACTATTAGTATCATCGACTGGAGCATATAACTATAGTATGAGTAGCAACTACAATAGATTACCGAAATTACCGGTAGTATTTGTAAAAGATGGAAGTAGTCGCCTAGTAGTAAAAGGTGAAACTTTAGAAGATTTAATTAGACAAGATTTTTAATACATAAAAATATAAAACAATATTAAAAAAATATAAAAAGATAGATACAAGGAGAAAAATATTATGACAATTTATACAGGAAGCGGAGTAGCAATAGTAACACCATTTTTCGAGGATGGAAGTGTAGATTATGAAACATTTGGAGAGTTAATCGAATTCCAAATTAGTGAAGGAACAGATGCAATTATCGTAGCGGGAACTACTGGTGAGAGTTCAACTATGCCTGACGATGAACAAGTAGCGGTAATTAAATTTGCGATTGATAGAGTAGCAGGACGTGTACCAGTTATCGCAGGTAGTGGGGTTAACGATACAGCTCACTCAATTAGATTAAGCCAAGAGATTGAAAAATTAGGACCGGATGCATTATTAGTAGTAACTCCTTACTACATCAAAACTAGCCAACAAGGTTTAATCGAGCACTTCGAAGCTATCGCTAATAGTGTTGATTTACCAATCGTACTTTATAATGTACCAGGAAGAACTGGGCAAGTTATGGCGCCTGAGACTATTTTACACTTATCTCAACACAAAAACATCGTGGCATATAAAGATGCTGTAGGTGATATCGCTCATACTTTAGCAGTTAGAAACTTAGTAGGTGATAACATCGATATTTACTCAGGAAATGATGATATTAACGTACCGATTATTTTAGCGGGTGGTAAAGGGACAATCTCTGTTCTAGCTAACGTTTATCCAAAAGCAACTCACTTAATGTGTAAATATGCTTTAGAAAGACAAGTAGATAAAGCTTTCGGACTTCAACTTAAATATTTAGACTTCATCCACATGTTATTCGCTGAGCCAAATCCAATGCCAGTTAAAAAATGTGTAGAATTAATTGGAAAATCAGCTTGTCACTACCGTCTACCTATGACACACGTTGCTCCAACATTAGCAACAAGATTAGAGCAAGAGATCGCAAGACTTAATTCATTACAAGGAGAGTAAAAATGAGAGTTTTATTAAGTGGTTATAATGGAACTATGGGACAAGTTCTAAAAAACTATATTCAAGACAGTACTGATTTAGAAATTGTTGCAGGTGTAGGCCGTGAATTACTAGAAGAGAAATTTCCTACTTATACTTCATATGAAGGCTTAGAAAAAATTGCTGATGTGATTATTGATTTTTCGCATCACGCAGGTACAGAAGAACTAGTAGAGTATGCAAAACGTACTGGAACAAAAGTTGTAATTGCTACGACTGGTCACACTCAAGAAGAATTAGAATTAATCGATGAACTAGCTACACAAGTAGGGGTAGTTTATGCAGGGAATTATAGTTTAGGAGTAAATGTTTTAGTAGAATTAGTAAAAAAAGCTAGTGAATTGTTACTAGGATATGATATCGAAGTTATTGAAAAACACCACAATAAAAAAGTTGATGCGCCTAGTGGAACTGCAAAAATGTTAGTAGATGCGGTCAAAGATGTAGAAGAGTACACTAGAGTTTATGGTCGTCATGGAGATATGAAACGTCAAGAAAAAGAGATTGGAATTCATGCGGTTCGTGGTGGAACTATAGTAGGTGAACATGAAGTGATTTTTGCTGGAGAAGATGAAGTAATTGAGATTAAACATACAGCTCTAAGTAAAAAAATGTTTGCAAAAGGATCTGTTACAGCTGCACAATGGCTAAACACTGTAGAAGAACCTAGATTATATTCTATGAAAGATGTACTAGGTATAAAATAATAAAGTCAGGAGGGATTCAAGAGACTCTGTATAGGAGTTTAATTGAATCATCGCCACTCAGTTTATAAAAATATCAATATACACGGGGCTGCGCCAAAAGTAGTAGATTTTAAAAATAGTTTACATGAAAATTCATAGCCTCAGCAGTAGACACAATCCAATCAGTTTCGTCTTATGACTCACTTCTTGGTGTGTCCTTGCATACGTTATACGTAAGAATTTTAACGTGTCTTTGGCACTAAAAATTCTAACGTACAACGCAAGTGGTTTATTGATATCTAAAATCGCTTTATAAAAGCTTTTTAGATATCTAATAAACTGTGCGGGGGGTGACTCTACAAAACCGATTTCTACGAAATCGCGATTTTTGAGTCACTCCCTAAAAAAATACTATAATAAAGTTAGATTGACATATGTAAAAATTAGATATAAAATAGAAAAAAATTGTATAGATTATAGGAGAAAGAAATGAAATCAACAGAAGAAATTATTAAATTTATAGCAACATCAAAAAAGAAAACACCGGTAAAAGTTTACGTTAATTTTAACGCTGATGTAGAATTTACAGAAACTTTAGAAGTTTATGGTGAAGGAAATTCAAGAGTAATTTTTGCAGATTTCGCTGATTGGGTGGAATTTTACGAAGCTAACAAAGCTGTGGTAGTAAATCACCGTGTAGAAAATGATCGCCGTAATAGTGGTGTACCGATGATTGATTTAACTCAGTTTAATGCTCGTATTGAACCAGGATGTTCTATCCGTGAACACGTTAGTATTGGGGATAATGCGGTTATCATGATGGGTGCTGTTATTAATATCGGAGCTAAAATTGGTAAAAACACTATGATCGATATGAATGCTATTTTAGGTGGACGTGCAGAAGTTGGGGAAAACTCTCACGTTGGTGCTGGATCTGTCTTATCAGGTGTTATTGAACCAGCCAATGCTACACCAGTACGAGTAGGTAACAATGTTCTTATCGGTGCTAATGCTGTAGTATTAGAAGGTGTTCAAATTGGAGACAATGCCGTTGTTGCAGCAGGAAGTGTAGTAACAAAAGACGTAGCTAGTGGGGATGTAGTAGCGGGTGTTCCTGCACGAGTAATCAAAACACGTAGTGAAGTTGCAGAAGAAAAAGTGGATATTATCGCAGAATTAAGAAACTTATAATAAAGTAGGAAAAGAAGATGAAAGTAATTACTGAAGAGAATTTAACATCATGGCGTAGGCATCTGCACCAAAATCCAGAGTTATCTTTGGAAGAGTATAAAACAAAAGAATTTATCGCTAGTGTTTTAAAAGAATACGGTATAGAGTATCAAGAGGCACTTGAGACAGGACTAGTAGTGATTTTTAAAGCTAGTGTTGAAACTAAAGATACGATTTTATTTAGAGCGGACATTGATGCACTTCCTATTTCAGAGGAAAATGATGTTGATTTTAAATCAAATAATGATGGTGTAATGCACGCTTGTGGTCATGATGGACATACTACTATGCTTTTAGGTAGTGTTATAGAAGCTGCTGATTATTATAAAAATAACGATACAAAGGTAAATAGTATTTTTGTATTTCAACCTGCTGAAGAAACTTTTGGTGGTGGAAATTTATTAATCAATGATTTTGACTTCTCACCGTATAATATTTTAGCAAGTTATGCATTACATATGAATCCAGATTATCCAGAAGGACATATAGTTTCTAAACCGAAAGAAATTATGGCTAGTGCTAATGAATATAGAATTTATATCAAAGGACGTGCAGCTCACGTAGGTTTAAAAAATACTGGAATTGATGCCCTTAATGTAGCTACAATGTTTTTCCAAGAGATGTTAAAACTTAATGCGTTACACACTAAAGCACGTAACACTAACATTATTCATATTGGTAAAATGTACGGTGGAGATGCGATGAATGTCGTTGCTGAGAATGCATATATGGAGGGAACGATTAGAACATATAGTATGGAAGATTTAGCGGCGATTAAAGCTGCGATCGAAAATACGCGTGTAGGACTTGAGCATCTTACTGGTGCAAGTATTCGTGTTGATTTTGCTGAAGGATATCCGGCGGTAATTAATGATGAGGCTCCTTATCAAGTAATTAGAGAAGTTATTGAAAAAGAAAATATCGACTATATTGAGTTAGAGGAAGCTTATCTATATGGGGAAGATTTCTCATTCTTCAGTAGACTTTCTCCTATAAACTATAGTTTTTTAGGTTTAAGAAACGAAGAGAAAAGCTATGTTTCAGGACTTCATACACCAACTTTCAACTTTGATGAAAAAATATTAAAAGTGGGGGTTCAATATTACCTTGGTATATTGAAATATTATAACGAGTAATTTTTTGATTTTTTAGTGAGATAAACGGGAGTGATTTAAAAATCGCGATTTTTGAGTCACTCCCGTTTAATTAAGAAAGGATCTTTATGGCAACAATTGAGTTAAATTATAATAATATACGACAAAACGCTATTAATTTAAAAGAACAGGCACAGGATATAATAGCTGTAGTTAAAAATAATGCGTATAATTTAGATTTAAGAGAATGTGTAAAATTATACTCAGAAGTAGGAATTAATTATTTCGCTACGACAAAAGAAGAAGAATGCAAGGTAATAAGGGAAACACTTGGTGAGGATGCTAATATCTTTCTTTTAAATCCAACTTATGACTTTGATTTAGCTAGAGAGTACAATATTGAGATAAATATAGCGAGTCTTGAATATTTAAAAGAAAATCTTGAAAGACTTAAAGATTTAACATTGCAGTTGGAATTTGCTGGTAGTATGAGACGCGCTGGAGCAAGAAATCTGGAAGAAGTGTTAGAGATTATAAATTTCTGTAAAAAAAATAGTTTGAAATTAAAAGGATTTTGGTCTCATTTTTCGTTTGCGGATGAATTTGATGGCTACTATGAAAAAGAAAAAGAGTTAGTTTTAAATGTTCTTGATGAAGCGCAGAAAGTTCATGAGTTTGAAGTAGTCCATCTGCAAAATAGTGCCTCATTTTTACGTGATGGTTCATTTGAAAAAACAACTCACCAGAGATTAGGGATAATTCTTTATGGAGCTATGCCATATAATGTTAAGGAAAACCCAGTAGCACTTAGGGATTTAGTTATTAAAAATCCGATTACTGTTTATGGTGAGATAATTAATATACTAACATTAAATAAAGGTGAATGCATAGGATATTCTAATTCGTATATAGCTGATAGTGATAAGAAAGTAGGGGTCGTTAATATTGGTTATGGCGACGGAATATTAAGAGACAGGTTAAAAGGAAAAACTTGTATAATTAATAATAAAGAAAGAAATATTTACTCAACGATGATGAGTCACTTAGTTGTTGAAATAGGTGATGAAGAACGCATTGGAGATAGAGTTTATATTTATGATGATAAACAACAGCTTCATGATTATACTAAGTATTTCGGACCGAACTCTGTTCAACTTGCTGCATTAAATTATAATAGTTTGAAAGTGAAGAAGATATATTAAAAATAATGAGAGTGATTCGAAAAAATCGATTTTTTAGAAATAGTGATTTTTGAGTCACTCTCTTTTTTTATTTGTGAATTTTATAAAGAAATAAAAGAAAGAAATGACTCATGAAATGCATGTGTCATTTCTTTTAAAAAAGGAAAAATTTTAAATGAATTTAAATTAACAAATATTAATCTAAATATATTAGAGATACTTATTTATCTTATTTTTCTTGTTCTTCTTGGAATTTTTTAGCAATTTTTGCTTCAAAATCTTGAGGGATAGAACTTTGTTTAATTACGATTACGTCAGATTTAGCATATCTAACGATACCTTCAGAAACTGATCCCATAAGCATACGTTTGAATCCAGTTAATCCTGAAGAACCACAAACTACAAGGTCGATACCTTTTTCATCAACGATGTCTTCACTAAGAACAATTTTTGGAATACCTTGTTCAACAATACCGAATACTTTTGTTAAGCCAGCTTCTTTAGCAGATTCAGCATAACTATCAACTAATTCTTTAGTACGTTTGTAGAATGAGTTGAAAATATATGGATCTGATAAACCAGAAGTTGCGATTGTCGCATCAATTACAGACGCGATATATAACTCTGCATCCTCATTTCTTAATGCTATAGCTACAGCATTTGTAAATGCCCACTCAGCTTGTTTAGAACCGTCCACTGCGACTAAAATTTTAGAATATTTGTTTTCCATGATCAGAACCTCCGACTTCTATTTCTTTACTTATATTATATCACATTTACAAAAAAAGTAAACGCTATTTTCATAAAAACAGTATTAATTTTTAAAAATAAAGCTAAGAAAACCTATAGGACTATACAACTTTGCATTTTCCTATAGGTTTAATCTTTTTAAAATTTATGAATATTGATTATACGTTTTCATCAACTACAGTGATAAGTCGTTTTCTTTTGTGCTCTTTATCATCTATTGTTACTTTATATACTAATTCGTAAGTTCCTGGTTTAGTATTATCTACTTCACCTTCGATAATAAGATCATCAAGATAAGATTTTCCGGCTTTACGAGCAATGATTCCTTCTTTTCCTAAATCAACCTCTTCGCCTACTTTAACAGTGACATTTTCAGGAATAATAAAGTAAAAAGTACGCTCAAGACGACGTTCAAGACGTTTTCTGTATTTTTCTTCATCTTCTGCACTCATACGATCTCTAAGTTTTTCATCAACTAAAGGCATTAGTTCAACTTCAGTATCAGCAATACAGATTCTACTATTTACAAGTGTGAATGTTTGTGTTCTTCCCGGTCCACAATAAGATTGACATCCTATGATGAATTCAGCATTAGGTGCTTTCTTTTTCAATTTTGGGATTAAAGTTTTAAGATTAACACCAAGACAATCATCGCATAATCTAAATGTTACTTTATCTTCAGTAACAACATTTTTATCATTTTGAGCCATAATTTATCCTTTCGTATTTTATTTATTTTAAACTAAGACTTATTATATCACATATTTCTTATAAATAACATTTTAAATATTGTATGAAGAAATTAAAAATTTCTAAATCTTTTTTTTAATATGTTGTTTAAAACAAGAAGTGCTACAAAAAGCAATAATATGTGCAGAATAATCGTTGTAATAAGACTGATGAAAAATTCTTCAGGAACCATTTTTATTAGATTGGATTCATCAGGACTTAATAACCATAGATCATTAGAGAATAATAACTGATGGAATTTTATCCAGAATGAATTAAAATTGTATGAAATTATACCAGCTAAAACTATTATTAATATTATGAATGCTAATAATGTTTTATTGAATGTTCTAGTAATGTAGAACATTGTCTTGTGTTTAGATAACATTATAATTAGAATTGTAGTAATTATAAATACTGCTATGAGGAATATCATTGTATAAAAACTTACATTATAAAGTGTTCTAACATCTTTCATGTGTAGAATATCTTTTTCTGTAAACCATGATGTATTCAGCTCAGCTTTACTATTTAGATAATCTAAAAGATTTGATGTATTGTTTATTAAATCATCACTAGATGTATTGATATTAGGTGCTAAATTTCCTTTTGAAAAAAAATTTTTATAAAAGTCTAGGTTAAAACAATTGTAAAATATTATACCTAGTATCGCACTAATAAATAGTGAAAAATTTTGAATAACAATGAGTATTTGTCGTGTATATTTGTTCATATTAATACCTCCAATTAGTATTATAACATATGATTATCAAGGAATATAAGTGGTTTTACTCGAATTCGGTTTACATATTTACAGAAATTAACAAAAAAATCGTTTTTATAAAAGTTTTTGAGTAAAAAATATTTAATATTTAGGTGAATTATGTTAAAATATACGTATATAATTATTTATATTGGGGGAAATCATGAATAAGTTTTTTAAGATCTATTTAGAGTTAAGAGAAAAAATAGAAAATAGGCAATATAGGTCTAATTCACTTTTGCCGAGTGAAAATGAACTCGCAAGAGAATATGATGTTTCTAGGGAAACTATAAGAAAAGCTTTGTTATTATTATTAGAAAATGGTTATATCCATAAAATTCAAGGCAAAGGATCTATTGTTCTTGATGTTCATAGATATAGACTACCAGTAACAGGGCTTTTAAGTTTTAAAGAACGTCGACAATTTCAAGACGTTGAAGCAACTACTAAGGTAATAGTAAATGAAGAAGTTGAGGCTCCAGATTTTCTAGTACGCCTTGGTCTTGTGAAACGTGGAGAAAAATTAATTTACTTAGTTCGCCAAAGAATTGTTGATGGCGAAGCAGTAATATTAGATAAAGATTATATTAGAAAGAGTGCAATTGGAGAATTACCTACAGACCGTGTAGAAGAATCATTATATGAATATTTAGAAAATGACTTAGGTATAAAAATTTCATATGGAAATAAAGATTTTAAAATCGAACCGGTTAGTGAAGAAGATTCTACATATATTGATTTAAATGGTCATAAACATATCGCAGTGTTACGAAGTGATGTATATACGGAAGGAACTGATTTTCTTCATTATACAGAAAGTCGTCATAGAGTCGATAAATTCCATTTCTCAGAATTTGCTAGAAGAAAATCTAATAGAATTAATTAAATTATTAATAGAAGAGAACTTTGAACAATATTATTTGTTCTGAGTTCTTTTTTGCAAAATTTCAAGTGAAAAATTCTTAAGTAATTTTTTTTACTATAATATTTTTCACTATAATTTTGTCTAAAAGTTAATAAATGAACTAATGAAATATTAAATAAGTATAGAAATTTTGAAAAATATTTTCATGGATTTTCAAAGCAAAATTAATCGTTGAAAAAATGAAAAATAGAGTGTATAATAAATATATGTTTGAAATTTCCAGGAAATAATCCTCGGAAATGTTTTTGTGGGAGTGTGAGGAAATAATGAAGATTATTGTTTATTCATTGACTGGAAATTGTAAAAGATTTGTAGACATGTGTGAGATTCCCAAAGAAGATGTAATTTATTTACAGGATATTGATTTTGATGTGGATTTCGATTATATCCTTATAACACCAACATTTGGCTTTGGAGAAGTACCGGTTGCGGTTGCTAGTTTTTTAGAAGAGAACCATAATCATTTAAAAGGTGTTGTTGGTAGTGGAAATAAAAATTGGGGTGAACGATTTGCCAATGCTGCTGAAATTATTAGCAGTGAATATAACATTCCGTTACTAATGAAAATTGAATTACATGGTAATAAAAAAGATATAAGTGAATTTAAAAAAATATATTTGGAGAGTGTAAAGAATGGAGAAATTTAACCATATTGAACTAAATAATGAAGTAACAAAAAGAGGCGATAATGGATTTTTCAAATTAGAAAAAGACGTGGAAGCTATTGAAGAATTTCTTCGTGAAGTAGACTTTCGTACAAAGAAATTCAGTTCAGAGATTAAAAGACTTAGATATTTAGTAGAAGAGAATTTCTACTATAATATCTTTGATAAATATATTGAAGATGAAATTTTAGAATGTTTAGAATTAGCTGCGAACTTCAAGTTTGAATTTAAGAGTTATATGGCAGCAAGTAAGTTCTATAAGGACTATGCATTAAAAACAAATGATAAAAAACAATATTTAGAAAACTTTAACCAACACGTATTTATAGTAGCTATGTACTTAGCTGATGGTGATGTAGCTTTAGCGAAAGAGCTTATGATTTCAATGCTTGAACAGAGATTACAACCAGCAACACCAACATTCCTAAACTCAGGAAGAAGTCGTCGTGGTGAGTTAGTATCATGTTTCTTATTAGAAGTAGGTGATTCACTTAACTCTATTAACTACATCGATTCAACTGCTAAACAACTTTCAAAAATTGGTGGGGGAGTTGCGATTAACTTATCGAAACTACGTGCACGTGGTGAAAGTATTAAAGGTATTAAAGGGGTAGCTAAAGGTGTTATTCCTGTAGCTAAATCCTTAGAACAAGGTTTTGCATATGCAGATCAACTTGGACAACGTCCAGGAGCAGGTGCTGTGTACTTAAATATCTTCCACTATGATGTATTAGAATTCTTAGATACTAAGAAAGTTAATGCCGATGAAGAATTACGTCTTCCAACGATTTCTACAGGTATTATCGTACCATCATTATTCTTTGATTTAGCTCGTGAGAATAAAGATTTCTATATGTTTGGGCCTCATTCAATTTATGAAGAATATGGTTTAGTGTTAGATGATATTGATATTGCTAAATACTATGATAAATTTGTAGCGAATGAAAATATTATGAAGCGTAAATTTGATGCTCGTGATATGCTTAACTTAATAGCACAAACTCAATTACAATCAGGATACCCATACTTAATGTTCAAAGATAATGCTAATAAAAATCACGCACTTCGTGAAATTGGACAAGTTAAGATGAGTAACTTATGTACTGAGATTTTCCAATTACAAGAAACTTCAGTAATTAAAGATTACGGTGAAGGAGATATCATTAAACGTGATATTTCTTGTAACTTAGCGTCATTAAATATCGTTAATGTAATGGAAAGCAAAAAAATTAAAGAATCTATTTACTCAGGTATGGATGCATTAACATTTGTAAGTAATTCTACTAAAATCAAAAATGCGCCAGGTGTAGTAAAAGCTAATGATGAATTCCACTCTGTTGGATTAGGAGCTATGAACCTTAATGGATATTTAGCGAAAAACCTGATAGCTTACGAGAGTGAAGAAGCAAAAGATTTTGCTAATGTCTTCTTCATGATGATGAATTACTATACATTAGAACGTTCAATGCAAATTGCTAAAAAACGCAATGAAACATTTAAAGACTTTGAAAAATCAGATTACTATAATGGAAGTTACTTTACAAAATATATTGAAAATGACTACTTACCTGTAACCGACAAAGTGAAAGCACTATTTGAAGGGATTTATATTCCAACAAAAGAAGACTGGAGAAGTCTAAAAAATAGAGTAAAAGAAAATGGTTTATATCATGCATATAGAATGGCTATTGCACCAACTCAAAGTATCTCATATGTTCAAAACTCAACATCAAGTGTATTACCAATTGTTGATAAAATTGAACGTAGAAGTTATGGTAATGCTGAAACATTCTACCCTATGCCATACTTAAGTCCAAAGACTCAGTGGTTCTATAAATCTGCATTTACTATGGACCAAATGAAACTTATTGACTTAATGTCAGTTATTCAAGAACACGTAGACCAAGGTATTTCTGTGATTTTATTCGTAAATTCTGATATTACAACAAGAGAACTTGCAAGATATTATATTTACGCACATCACAAAGGATTGAAATCACTATATTACACAAGAAACAAACTACTTTCAGTAGAAGAATGTACTTCTTGTTCTATATAGAAAAGAGAGGAAAAATTACTAATTATGAAAGCAGTAAACTGGAATAAACAAGATGACTTAACTTTCATGTATTGGCGTCAAAATATTGCACAATTTTGGGTTGATACTGAGTTTAAAGTGTCAAAAGATATTAAAAGTTGGAATGAAGATTTAAACGATAAAGAACGTGAAGCTTATAAAAAAGTATTAGCTGGTTTAACTGGTCTTGATACTCAACAAGGTGATAAAGGTATGCCACTTGTATCTTTACATACTGAAGATATGAGAAAACAAGCTGTTTATAGCTTTATGGGAATGATGGAGCAAATTCATGCGAAAAGTTATTCTACGATCTTTACATCATTAATTCCTTCACAAGAAACAGACTACTTACTAGATGAGTGGGTTCCAAGCAATCCAGAACTTCAATTTAAAGCGAAATTAATCGAAGACTATTATATGAGATTATTTAAGCCAGAAGTGCCAACATATGACTTATACATGGCTCGTGTAGCGTCTGTATTCTTAGAAAGTTATATTTTCTACAGTGGATTCTTCTATCCATTATATTTAGCTGGACAAGGTAAAGTAACTACTTCTGGAGAAATTATTCGTAAAATCTTATTAGATGAAACTATCCACGGAAGCTTTACAGGATTCGATGCTCAAGAAATCTTTAGAACTCTTACTCAAGAAGAGCAAGAACGTGCTGAAAAAGAAATGTATAAACTACTATTAGATTTATATGAAAATGAGTTGAAATATACTAAAGATATATATGATGAAATTGGTTTATATGAAGAAGTAAAAGATTATGTTGAATATAATGCTAACCGTGCATTAGCTAACCTAGGATATCCTGGATACTTCGAAGATAAAGAAATCAATCCAATTATTGAAAATGCGATGAATACAAATACTAAGAACCATGACTTCTTTAGTGTTAAAGGTGATGGATATGTAGTTAGTATGAATGTTGAATCAATCGAAGATGAGGATTTCATTTTTGAATAGGTAAATGATATGAAAATTTTATTAGTTAGACATGGTGAAACAAACTATAATAAAAACAGATTAATCCAAGGCCATAGCGACATTGAATTAAATGAGACTGGTAGAAATCAAGCGACTTCTGCAGGAGAAAAGCTAACGAATCACAATATTGATTATGCTTTTAGTAGTCCTTTGAAAAGAGCAGTAGAAACAGCAAGACTTATGCTTGATAACTCTAATAATAGTCAAAATATTTCTAAAGTGATAACTACCGATGAGCGTTTAATCGAAAAATTCTTTGGAGATTTTGAAGGAAGTACATTTGAGGAGTATTTTACTGCGCTTGAAAATAATCAAGGTTTAGAGTCAGTTGAAAAAGATGAAGATGTTTATGAGAGAGCTAGTTCATTTTTTACTGAAAAATACTTAGATCATAAAGATGATACAATTTTAGTAGTTTGTCATGGCGCATTAATTCGTGTATTTTTAAGAACATTAGGATTATATCCTGAGTCTAATATACTAATTAATAATACTGCATTAAATGTGGTACATTATGATGGACATGAGTTCGTATTAGAGAAATTTAATATTTAAAATTATTAAGGGAACGGCTAAGAAATCATAGTTTTATAGAAATTGATTTAATTGGTCGCTCCCTAATTTTTTAATAAGGAGATGAGATTATGCGTATTATTTTAGCAAGACATGGAGAAACAGATTATAATAAAAATAAATTAGTTCAAGGTCATACAGATATTCCTTTGAATGAGGAAGGAATTCGTCAAGGGATTGCTGCAGGGAAAAAAATAGAAGGATATACTATTGATATTGCGTATAGTAGTACTTTAGGAAGAGCGTTTGATACTGCTAGATATATGTTAGACAATTCAAATAGTGAAGATAATAAAAAATTAGCTGTAATTAAAGATAAAAGATTAATTGAGAAGTCATACGGCGAGTATGAAGGAGTCTCTTTTGCCGAGTATGGAGCTGGTCTTAAGGCTGGAGAAACAAGAGGAATGGAACTAGATTCTGATGCTGCTGATAGAGTAGAAGCATTCTTTAAAGAAAAGCATGCAGAACACCCAGATAAAACGATATTAGCAGTATGTCATGGTGGTTTAATTCGTTCTTTCTTAACTCAAAAAGGTATTAAAGAAGTTGGACGTGGAGTTATAGTGAATACTTCAGTTAGCGTCCTTGAATACGATGGTAATAAATTTGAACTTGTAGAGTTTAATAAATAAGTTTAGTTTTTTTTCTCAAAAATAATATCCAAGAGATTTATATTTTTGAGACGCTTTCTATTGACAAATAGTGTTAAATTCTTTATACTATTAAGTAAATTAATATGTAAAACATTGAAGAGATAAGTAGATTATAATTGATTCAAAACAGAGAGCTTTCGGTCGGTGTAAGAAAGTAAGATGAGATGTAATTGAAAATGGTCTCGGAGTAATAATTATCTAATAGGTAATTACGTTAGTGCGCGATATAGCACAGCGGTATGAACACGTACCGATTAAGGTGGATATTTATATCCATAAACATGGGTGGTAACACGATAAACTCGTCCCTATTGCATTAATTTGTAATAGTGGCGAGTTTTTTTATTTAAGATAAAGAATAGTTAAGGAGATAATACAATGCCAATATGTATTCAAAATGAATTACCGGTAAAGAATAAATTATTAGAAGAAGGAGTAGTCGTAATAGAAGAGAATAGAGCTAAAAATCAAGATATACGACCATTGAAAATTCTAATTTTGAATCTGATGCCTAAAAAAGAAGAAACTGAGCGTCAATTACTAAGACTTTTAGGTAACTCTCCGCTTCAAATTACAGTAGAATTTCTTCATACGACAAGTCATATCGCAAAAAACACAGCACAGTCTTACTTAGAGAAATTCTATAAAACATTTGATGAAGTGAAAGATAAATATTATGACGGACTTATTATTACAGGAGCACCTGTTGAACAATTAGAATTTGAAGATGTAAATTACTGGGGAGAACTGAATAGCATTTTTGAATGGAGTAAGACTCATGTCTTTTCAACATTAAATATTTGTTGGGCAGCTCAAGCTAGTTTATACTATCACTTTGGTGTTAAAAAAGAACAAGTAGATGATAAGATATTTGGAGTTTTTGAACATGATGTTCTTATAGAAAATCATACATTAACACGAGGATTTACAGATACTTTCTTAGCCCCTCATTCTAGACACACTAAAATTGAAGAAGAGAAACTACCTACTATTTCTGAACTTGATGTATTAGCGAGATCAGAAGAGGTTGGGACATTAATCGCTGCGACTAAAGATCTTAGAAAGGTTTTTGTAACAGGGCATATAGAATATGATGCAGATACACTTCATAATGAATATGTACGTGATAAGAATAGTAATCTTCCAATCGAAGTTCCTGTGAATTATTACCCAGGAAATGATGATACGAAGGCACCTAAAAATAGATGGCGTGGAGTGGCTTACTTATTCTACCACAACTGGTTAAACCAAGTTTATCAACAAACACCATATGATTTAACAGATTTAGGAAAATAATATAAAAGAAATAGACTTTACAGATATGCTTAAAACATATTGTAAAGTCTTTTTCTAGTTATCTTTTTTTTCGTCTTTTTTATCTGAGTTTTCCTCTTCTGTCAGTCCCGAAATTGATTTTTTAAATGATGTGAACATTTTTCCAATTGATTCTCCAAGTTCAGGTAGACGTTTAGGACCAAAGATTATTAGAGCAGCTATAATAAGTACTATAACTCCAGGAGCTCCTATATCACGTAAAAATCCCATTACTTTTCACCTCTTTTGTTGTATATATACTTGCTAATAATAATGCTAATTTCATAAATTAAAATTAATGGTATTGACATAACGATATCACTTATAAAGTCAGCAGGTGTAATAACTACTGCTATTACAATTAGTATAAAATATGCATATCTTCTATTTCTAGTTAAGAAGGTAGGTGTTAATATACCTAATGATGTTAGGAATGCGACAATAACAGGAAACTCAAAAAGTATCGCTATCGGTATTGTCGTATTAATGACGAATGATAGATAGTTTTGAGCTGTTAATTGAGTATTGAATAAATCATCTCCTATAGAAAGAAGCACATTTAAGATAGCAGGAGTTACTAGAAAGAACCCGAAAGCTAATCCTACTGAAAAACAAATGAATACCGCCGGTATATAAGCTAGTAATGCACGAGCTTCTCTTTCTTCTAATGCAGGTTTTATAAATGCCCAGATTTGATAACAAATAAATGGTATCGAGAATGTGAAGGCACAAAGTCCTGCAAGAGTTAGATATATCCATAGTATATCATTAGGTCCAAGAACAATCAATTTATTATTAAAATTACTAGTTAAAAATTTATAAATATCCGCTGACCATAATAAACTAACTATGAAAGAGACAATAAAAAACACAAGGCTTAGTATTAGTCTCTTTCTAAGTTCGGTTAGATGATCCACGGTAGAAACTTTATCTCCATATTTCATCGCGAGTTACCTATTTATTTTTAGATTTTTCATAGAATATGCTAATGGCTACAACAATAATATAAATAAGTTGAGCTATTACTACTTCAAAACTAGGATAAATTCCTAAAATTTCAATAGTAGGTAGATAATCTATAATGTGATTTGATAGGATATCAGTTATTTGTAAAGCATGTATACTTACTCCAAGCATTTTGAATCCTAGAATGTATATTAACCAAGATAACACTAGGAATACTTTGCTGATAGATAATTTTCCAGAAGCTTTAACCATGATTATACCGATAATTATTAAAGCGACAATAGCTAGTGCTATCCCGATTAGTAGGTTAGCAGTAGTGATTAATGGCATAATACCAGCATAGAATAAAATAGTTTCTGCCCCTTCACGGAAAACAGCTAGGAAGCTAAGTGTAAACATAGAAATAAAGCTTCCAGTAGAAAGTACTAGATTTAACTTTGTATCCATATATTTCTTCCATGCTTTTACAGAACTTTTACTATGTAGCCAGATTCCTATACCTATCATCATGATTACTGCGAATATACCAACAACACCTTCGATGATTTCACGGTTAGTACCAGATGATAGAGCAGGGAATGAGTATTTTAAAATAACGGCTGCTAGTATACTAGTAAGGATACCTACTAAGGCACCTGCATAAATCCAAATTAAGCCTTTTTTCTGTTTAGCAGCTTTTAATGCGCTTGCTAAAGATAAGACAATTATTAATGCTTCAACACCTTCACGAAGTAAAATTAGCATAGAATCTATAGCAGTATAGTTAGATTTTGTATCAATTTTTGAAAGTTTTGAGATTAGGTTTTTAAGCTGATCTTGATACTTTTGTTCGCTACCTTTAACCATAATAATAGGAGTTTCGCTCTCTACTTTTGTATATAGTGAAGCGTTTCGTGTACGAACTTCTCCTTCAATAACAGGCCATACTTCAATGAATTTCTTCATTTTCTGTGAACCTTGGGCTTTGTTACCTTCTTTAAAGGCTATAAGACTATCTTCAAGAAGTTTTATTCCTTGGTCAAGTGTTTTAACTTCTGAATTTTGTTCTAGTTTTTTACCGGCTAGGAAATCATCTAGATAGTTTTTTAAATCTGTTAAATATAATTTTGTAGTTTGATAATCGTAGGGTTCAACTTCCATAGAACTACGTAGAAATGACATTGTTGTTTCTACTTTTCCATAGTAAGCAGGTTCAAGTGTTCTTACGATACCTTCATTACGAACCCAAGCAGCATTGTATTTAACATATTCTGCTTTCATAGTTTCAACATCTTTAGTGTCGATTGCCTTTTCTAATTTATCGAAAGCGGGGTAAAGTTTTGTTTTAAAAGCTTTTTTCTCGGCTTCAACGTCTAAAGGATTTTGTTCATTTTCAAAAGCAAGTAGAGCAGTTGATAATTCTCTAAGTTGCTCTTCATTAATATCATTTGATTTTAATGTTTGTTTAACTTTTCTTCCAGCTTCAGAATCTGAATTTTTTGTTGCTTCAAATTCTGTTTTAAATTCTTCAATTAATTTTTTAGCTTTGTCTTGTTCATTATTATTTATTGCAGTATTAGTATCGGTAATTTTTATAAAAAGATTACTGTACGATTCTTTCGCTACGATATTTTTTAGAAATGGTGAACTAAAACTGAAAAGTACTATAAAAGCTAAAATAATTTTAGTCAAATAGTTTTTGGCCAATATATTCACCCTCCTTAATTCCTCCAAAACATGCGAATAAACCACTTCCGATGTGAGTTATATATTCATTCATCTTATCTTCGTTTCCTAAACTATTTTGAATAGTAATAAATTGTTTTGGGTCTTTTTGGAAAGAGATAAATAGTAGACCAGAATCGAATTGTCCTGTAGTTTCATTAATACCGTCTGAATAAGAATAAGAACGTCTTAATAATTCTACGCCAGGTTTATGTGCTAAGTGGACGTGTGAAGTTACAGGAATTAAAGGTTTCCCATCTGGACCTTTTTTATTAAGATCAATTGGTGCGAATTCATCAGTTTCTCCGAAAGGAGCACCACTATCTTTATATCTTCCAAAAGTATTTTCCTGTTCATTTAGACTTGTTCTATCCCATGTCTCAAGGTGCATTTGGATACGTCTAACGGCCATGTAGCTACCATCTTTCATCCAGTTGTCCTTATCGCACCATACAATCTTATCAAATTGGTCTTCTTTAGTTGCATTAGCAGTACCGTCTTTAAATCCGAAAAGGTTACGCGGTGTTTCAAGACGATTACCAATAGCAGCAAAACCAGATTGACTCCACTTCATAGTTACAGTAGAGCGAGCCTTTCTAACCAGGTTACGTACTGCATGGAAGGCTACCTGTTCATCATCTGCACATGCTTGAATACAAATGTCCCCACCTGTATATTTTTCTTTTAGTTGTTCTCTTGCGAAAGGAGGTAAGTCTTTAAATTCTTCAAGACTTTTATTCTCTAAGTTCATTTTCTTTAAGAAACTTGGACTAACTCCAAATGTCAGAGTTAAACGATAGGGGTTTAACCCTACCGTTTCTCCAGTATCTTTTGGTGGTAAATAATGGTTTTTAAGGGCGGGTTCAACTAGTTCACCGTTCATTAATTTTTCACTATATTTAGTCCATTGCTTAAACATGTCGATTACATCATCACGCTTAGTTGAGTGTAAATCTAGTACGACAAAATAAACACATTTTTGCATAAGAGTAGTAATTCCAGCTTGGTGTTTGCCATAGAATGTAATTTTTTCTTCTCCATCAGCTATAGCTCGGTTATTCTCAGCTTTGTTTGCGAAAAATCCACCAAGAGCAGAAGCTCCAACAACTGCTCCGGCTCCAGTCATTCCTGCTTTTTTCAGGAAATCACGTCTTGTTATTTTTTTGTCAATCCATTTTTTACCAGATTCTTCCATATTACTTAGCCTCTTCGTCTAAAATTACACCCATTTGAGAAAGTGGTTCTCCTAATTTTGTTACTGCTTCAGAAAGTTCTTTAGTATTTTCTTTAGTTAAGTCAGTGTATAGTTTGTAGTGTTTTTCATCAGTTTTATATTTGTCTAATAAGCTGTTTATTGTAGCGAATTTTTCAGTTAAATCCTTAGCTAATTTACTATCTTTTTTCTCGATTAAAGGTTTGAAAATCTTAAAGATTTCTTCAGCACCTTCGATGTTAGCTTTAAAGTCGTATAGGTCAGTGTGAGAGTAAATTTCTTCTTCTCCTGTGATTTTTTGTGTTGCAACTTCGTTAAGTAAGTCAACAGCTCCAGTTACCATTAAATCAGGAGTAACTTCAACAGTAGCGACTTTAGCTTTTAATTCTTTAATGTCTTTTACTAGTTGGTCTGCGTATTCTTCAGTACCTTTAGTAGTATTTTGTTCCCACATAATTTTTTCGATTCGGTGGAATCCACGCCATCCTTCTTCTGTTTTGTTTTCTTCTAGGTAGTCAGCAAGACGGAAGTCGATATTCACATCTAGTTCACCAAAACTTTCTGCGATTGGCTCTGAACGCTCATAAGCCATACGAATTACAGGATATTGTTTTTTAGCTTCTTCAAGATTTCCAGCTTTAATAGTTTCAGCGAATTTTTCAGTATCTTTAAGTAGAGTATCTACTTGGTTTTCTACGAATTTTTTATAAAGCTCAGTAGCTTGTTTAAGTTGTTCTTTTGTACCTTTAGATGTATCAACTTGAGCAGTTTTGTTTTCTTCTTTTTTATCAGTTTTAGCAGCACATCCGCTAATAACGATAGTACCAGCCATAAGGGCCATAAATAATTTATTTTTCTTCATTAATAAATATACTCACTTTCATGTTTTATCTACTATAAATTATAATCATTATCAGTTAGAAAGTAAAGTGATAAGAAACAAATTGATATAAAAAGAAAAGTTTTACATGGTGAATAAAATAGTTATAAGGAAACTAAATAATACAATTTCTTTTTTTATGCATCAGATAAAAGTTTAAGATAAAGGATAATGGTGTATTTAATTTTTAAAAATATATTTATATTATATAATAATAAAGCGAAAATACGGAAATTTATTGATTGAAAGTGAAAAATGTTTGATGTATAATGAAGGTAGATTTTTAGTAAGCGATATAAAAAAGCTACTAAGAACCTAAAAAATTAAGATTGCATTAATTTAATGCGATACTTTTAAAAAAAGGAATAAAAGGCTTTATGAAACAAAAATTAAAAATATTCGCAACATCAAAATGGTTTGATTTACTAGGGGTTGTTTTAGTAATTGGTATTGCTATCGCATCAGGTTACTTAGCGACGAGATTAGATAAATTCGTTGATTGGGGGCCATGGACTGCACTTGTGCCATTTGGACTTATTTCTGTAATTAACGTTGGTATCTCAATGTTATCTACAAGATTTACAGGAAAATTAAGTAAACTTGGTAACTACTTAGGTATTATTAATGCTGTATTATCGGGAGTTATTGATTATATCTTAGGTAACAAAGCGGCGATTATCACATATCCTGTAACATTTTTAATCTATTTGGGTGCGATCTATGTATGGAATAAATCTACAGATAAGCCAAATACAATGTCAAAAGCAAAATTATATACAGTTTTAACAGCAATTGCGATTCTTTCATTTGTATTCTCATATGCAACAAACTACATTGGATATCATGGTAAGATGAGTACTCTTGCATATATAACTACAATTGCATTTGCATTCTCATTAATGGGTAATGGATTAAATACATTTAAGCTAACGACACAATGGCCATTCTGGTTACTATATAATATTGTTCAACTTACAAAAGCAGTAGTTCAAGGAAACTTCGCTAATGTTGGTAAATATATTTTCTATATCATTAATAGTGTTGGAGCACTATTTGTTTGGAAAGATTCTGAAGAATAAAATAAACTACAATTATATATTTAAAGCTGTTGACAACTGTACAAAGATGCAGGAGTCAACAGTTTTTTTATTTGATAATAACATTTAGAATTAGATTATTAGTGGTAATTTGAAATGAAAAGACTGAAATTGTATTTAGAATAAAAAAAAAAAATCATTTTTTAAAACAATGGACAAAATATGTCTAATTGTCAATGTAAAATATGTTTATAAAACAGTTATTATTATTAAACAATCATAAGAAAATAGATTGAAAGTGAATATTTAATAATGTATAATGAAAAATAAGACTTTAAGCGGTTGATGAGGAAGAGGCGAATAATTTGAGTGATTCAAGAGATAAGAAGTTTCGTGGATTAGAAATATACGATAGACTTAGACGAGGCGAAAGGCTGGTAAAAGAAGACTTAGCTAATGAATATGGAGTTTCTCTGAAAACTATTCAAAGAGA
Organism: Gemella sp. 27098_8_149; assembly: GCF_041433745.1. Classification (NCBI taxonomy): domain Bacteria; kingdom Bacillati; phylum Bacillota; class Bacilli; order Caryophanales; family Gemellaceae; genus Gemella; species Gemella sp. 27098_8_149. The sequence goes on from NZ_JAPWCB010000004.1 coordinate 29,387, forward strand.
TATTGATGAATTGCGTGATTATCTTTTTGAGAAGAAAGAAGAGATTGGAGAATTTGAAATAATAGTAAAGAACAAAGAGTATATTTATACAGCTGTTAGCGAAAGTGATAATACTCTTACTCAACAGGATATCTTGGCGTTAAGTAAGATTTTATTAGAAAGTAGAGCATTTAATAAAAAAGAGATGTCTTTATTACTAAAGAAATTACAGAATCAATTAAGTCGTGAAAGTAAGATACATGTAAGAGAGTTGATTAATAATGAAGATTATTATTACACTGAACTTCAACATGGAAAAGATTTACTAGAGGTATTGTGGAGTCTGTCGAATGTAATTAGAGAAACAAGAGTTATAACCTTTGATTATACTAGAATGGATAAGAAACAAACTAAAAAAGAAGTACGCCCTATTTCTATTATGTTCTCAGAATTTTATTTTTATTTAATAGCTTATGGAATAACTAGTGAAGAAGATGTACCACTAGTCTTTCGAATAGATAGAATGAGTAATATTAAATATAAAGATGAAACTTTCTATATTCCATATAGAGATAGATTTGAGGACGGAGAATTTCGTAAGAGAATCCAGTTCATGTACGGAGGAAAACTAAAGAAATTTACTTTTGAGTTTAGCGGTCCATCGCTTGAAGCAATGTTAGACAGATTACCAACAGCAAAGGTCATAAAATCAGAAGATAAAGTTCATACGATTGTGGCAGAAAGCTATGGTGATGGAATAAAGATGTGGCTAAATAGCCAAGGAGACAATGTAAAAATAATAGAAGAGAGGGAGGTATAGGGATGAATAAACTAGTTAGAATTTTAATGAGTAAATCAGTAAAAAGGGTAATGAATCCAAATGATAAAAATGGAATTGTTTTTAGTGGAAAGGTACTGAAAATGATTAAAAAATATTTTTAAAATATTATTCGATATAGTATTTATTGAGGTGAATATATATGGCAAAAGAACTACTTTTTAATGATATTGAATTACAAGAAGTGTTAAGAAATGAAAAAATACATTCAGAATTTAATAAAGAAGAGTTATTATCTTCTTTAAAAAAAGAAATTAAAACAAATTTAATAACTCAATTTGGTCTTAGTTGGTATTTTGATGCTTTTGAACGAGGTGGTGGAGTTGATACACTACATAATGCTGAGGTATTTGATAAAGAAAGGGATTTGAGAAAAAATAATTCTAATTATGAATCTCCAGTTTCAACTAAGTTACAAAATATTATGAAAAATAGAGAAAAGTACGATGGAAAAAAATACCATAAAGGTAATACTAGTTATGATGAAAAAAGAAACGATTTTAAAAACAGCCAAAAAAAAGGTGAATTAATCGATGGATATAGTGGAGAAAAACTGATAGGGAAGTTTGATGTGGAACACATTAATTCTAGTTACAATATGCATTACTCATCTAGAGAAGTTTTGGCTGCAGGAGGTAAGCATAAAACTCAAGAAGAGATTACAAAAAAAATTATTGATAGAGCGAATTCGGATGACAATTTGATTGCTACAGATTATAGGATAAATAGAGCAAAAAAAGAAAAATCAGCAAGTGAATATGTAAAATGGGCAGATGATAAAATAAAAAAATTAGAAGATAAAAAGAAAAAAGCGATTGAACGAGGAGAAAGTAAAGAAAAGATAAATAAAATTGATGAGGAAATTGAAAAGAAAAAATTACATAATAAAGAAATTATGTTAAAAGCAGAAAAAGATAACAAAAAAAAATTAAATAGAAGTGCAGCGCTAGAATATTATAAGAGTAAAGAATTTAAGAAGGAATTATTAAAAAATAGTTCCAAACAAGCAAAAACTCAAGCAATAAAGCAGGCAACAGGAATATTAATATATGAAGTTTCAGATGTGTTTATACTATCATTGGGAGAAGTTATAAAATCATGGAAATCTTATAACTCTTTAAATGCTTGTATAAATGATCTGAAATATAAGGTTATAGAAAGAATAAATAATATTAAAAGTCGGCTAAGTGAAATAATAAAACAAGTAGGAGAAAATTTTATTTCGGGTGGAGTTTCAGGATTTATATCTGCAATTCTAAATACACTTATTAATATGATAACCACTACTACTAAAAAGTTTGCAAAATTATTGAATGACATATTACATGGATTAGTAAGAGCAACAAAAATTTTGATGACAACAAGTATACCTAAAGAAGAGAGATATAAACAAGCATTAAAAATATTTACAACGATAGTGGGGACTTCAATAGGGGTTGTTGTATCAGAAGTTATAATGAAACAATTCTTGAGTATACTTCCAGAGAGTATTAAAGAATCAGTAAAATCAGTTATAGAAATTTTTATTGTAGGTAGTATATCGATTGTTATGTTATATACGGCGTTAAATATTGGTGTAATATTCAAAAAAATTGTTCAATCAATAAAAACAACAATTGTGTACGCAATGGTGTCGATAGAGACGTTAGAAAAAAATTACAATGAAGCAATAGAAAAGATAGAAGAAGTATATACAAAGTGGTTGCATCAAATTAAAGATAATTATAAAAAAGAAAATGAATTACAAATGTTACTTATAGATATGTCTTTAACAGCAAATGAGACATTGAATATTAGTGTAGAGTATGCAAGGAAAAATAATTTAAAAGAAAATCAGATATTAAAAAATTTAGAAGAGATTAACATTTATTTTGAAAAATAATATTAAAATTAAAAGGAGTATAATACAATGTTAGGATTTGGAGATAAAAAAAAGGCAAAAATAAAATTTGAAGAAGAAGTAAAAAGTTATGATGAGACTGTCATGAATTTAAATAAAAAAATAGATTGGTTACATTATGAAAAAGAAAGAACTTATTATGTATTAAAAAATGTGGAAACATATCTTAATATGTTAAAAAATACACCAGAAAAAATGATACTAGAATTTAATTCAGCAAAATTAGAAATTAGTACTTTTGAAAAAGAAATAGATGTAATTAAAAAAGAATTAGAAAAAATAGAATTTAGTGCAGTTACTTCTGGAGCAAAAACTGCAGCAGCAGGGGTTGCTGCTGGAACAACAGTAGTAGGTTTTGCTCCTAGTGCGGCTATGGCAGTTGCAACTACATTTGGAACTGCCTCGACAGGAGCAGCTATTTCAAGTTTGTCAGGAGCAGCAGCTACTAATGCAGCACTTGCTTGGTTAGGTGGGGGTGCATTGGTTGCCGGCGGCGGTGGGACTGCAGCTGGAACAGCGCTTTTAGCACTTGCAGGACCTATAGGATGGGCTATAGGAGGAACAGGACTAATTTTTAGCGGTTTATCAATAAATGGAAAGAATAAACAAGCTGTAGAAAAATATAATGAAGAAGTGACAAATATAAGAAAAGAAATAGTAAAATTGAAATTAATATCAGCTGAAATAGATAGAGTAGGTAGTGGATTACAAACAGATAGAGATATTTTAAAGTCAAAATTATCTTTAGCTCAAGATACATATCCAAAAAATTATGATGAGATGAATAATGATCAGAGATTATATTTAGGGGCAATAGTTAACCAATTAAGGGTAACATCTAAGAAGATAAATGAAAAAATAGAAGTAGAGAATATTGTAAAAGATTAATCTATATTTAAAAAAATTTTTCCCACATTCTGTCCAACCTCTTTAATATACTAAGTATATTAAGGAGGTTTTTTATATGGATACAATTAATTTTACTACTTTAACTAATGTAGAAAGGATACTTTTAACAGCTGATTTTGACTATTATCTAAAAAAGAATAATTCTAATATTCCTAAAATAAAAAATGAGATAAATAAACTACTAAAAGGAAAGGAATTATCAGTTTTAGATCGTATAAATTATAGAATTTCATTTAGTTATGATTGTGACATATATTTTAGGGAAGAGTACTTAAAAATTTTCTCTATAAAAAGGTTTTATAAGTTTTTTGGTTATAAGATATACTACAAAAATATTGTAGGATTAGATTATAATCATAATAAAAAAGAATGTACTATTAAATATTTTAATAAAGGAAGAGTATATGAATTAAAATTTTCTGCATATATAGAGCAATATAAGCTATTATCAAACTTATATAAAAATATTGTATGTTAATTTACTTCTAGCAAAATATGATTTTCTATGAGATAATAATTTTATAAACCACAGAATTGGGGTATTTTATATTAGAGGAGAATATATATGAAAAAAAGTATTGCTATATTTTCTAGTGTTATTGTTGCACTCATTATTTGTGCTACAGCTTATTATTTTATGTTTGGTAGTGGAAAAGATAAGAAGGTAAAAGAAGAATATCAAAAATATGTTGATATGATTAATATCAGTCATGATTTTGAAACTGGAGCAAAAGGCTTAGAGACTCTAACTACTGATGTTGCACAGAAGGTTATTCCTACTATCAAAACTGATATTAAGGTTGCGAAAGAGGTAAGGAATACATCTATTAGTTTAAATGATAAAAAAATTGATGAAGCAAAGGGTAGTTTAGACCGTGCTAAAAAGCTTGATACTAATTCAAATTTTTCAGCTGCTATAAATTGGTTAAATTCTGATATTGAAAACTATAAGAGAGCAGAAGAAGAGATAAAAAATATTAAATTAGATGTGAACTTTAACAAGGATCTTTCTCAAATATTAGAAAAATATAAGTTCAATAATAATAGTCTAAAACAATTATTAAGTGATGTAGGGAATAAACTTTATGATAAAGCTCAAGAAGCGGCACAAAAGGCTAAGGAACTTGCAGAAAAAGCAAGAGAGTTTGAGCGTAAGAAAAAAAGATCTGATGTCGAATTAGGTGGTCCAAATCCTGCGTTATTAAATGATAGTAATTCATTGCCTGCAGATGCTCAAGGAATAGGTGGAGCAACAAGTGAAGAAGGAGCGAGAAAAATGAGCTCTGACCTTGTTAACAGATATAAAGGGTATCTTCTAAAAAAATATAATGGAGAAAAAATTGAATGGTCTGTAAATGGCAAGAGCTTCAAACTTATTAAGGAAGATGGAAGTAAGATAACTTTTACTACTCAACCTCAGCTTTATAAAAAAGTAGGAAATAGATTGGTTTCTGGAGTTAATCTTAATAGTGAAGAAGGTTCTGAATTCCTATACAATACATAGAATTAATAAAAAACTCAAGGTACGACATAATGTCAATTACCTTGAGTTTTTTATTATATTTCTACAATATCTATATTAGCTTTAGTTTTATATATAACGTCTTTACGTTCAATAAGAATTGTAGCTTTTTCAGATAGTTCTTTATTTTCTTTGATTTTACTTAGTAATTCACGACTCGGATTCATGGCTACCGGATTTCCAACACGTCTTAACATGTTGTAATCACCATTGGTATCTCCATATGCGTAAGATTGATCAAGATCTATGTTATATTCTTCAACTAATCTATCGATAGTTTTGTTTTTACTATCTGCATCCCACATTGGAACTACTTCACCTGTGAATTTTTCATCTTCTATTATATATTTACTACCTATAGCTAAAAATGCATGATGCTTTTTACCCATCGCTTCTACAAGGTAGTCAGGACTTCCCGAAATGAAGATAATTAAGTGTCCATTTTTCTTATGTTTTTCTATAATATCTCGTGTGAATTTATAGACACGATCAGCTTTAAGTTTCATTACTTGTTCAGTCGCGAAGTCGATATATTTTTTATGAAGACCTGTAATTGCTTGTACATATGCTTCAGACACACCGAAAAGGTAGTTATCATAGTCTTCAAATCTCTTATCCCAGTTAATGTAACTATCTTTTACACCATTTAACCAATATTTTTCGTCTACAACTTCGTATTTTATTAATTTTTTAAAATGTTCTGTCATTAGAGAATCTCTATAAAGAGTTCCGTCAATATCAAAAAATGCTGCTATCTTTTTTTCTTTCATATTTTATCCTCCTAATATTAAAAAATTTACTTCTATAAAGTTAAAGACGAGATTTACTCGCCTTTAACTTTACTAGAATTTTGTTGCATCGACAGAGTCAATGTATTTTCTAAGTTCTGGAACAATATTAGAAATAGTTCCATCTTCGAATGGATTTTCTAAGTTAGCTTCTTTAACTAACTCTAAGAATGGTTTAGTTCCACCAAGCTTACATAGGTGAAGGTATTCTTTCCATGCATTTTCTCTATTTTCGTTAGCTTTTTTCCAGAATTGGAAGGCGCAAACTTGAGCAAGAGTGTAGTCGATGTAGTAGAATGGAGCACCGAATAAGTGACCTTGTCTATAGAAGAATAAACCTTCATCAAGTTCTGGAATATCTTCATAGTAACGAGATGGTAAGTATTTTCTTTCTATTTCTAACCATTTCATACGACGTTCTTTTGGAGTTAGTTCAGGATTTTCGTATACTTCGTGTTGGAATTCATCAACTGTAACACCATATGGTAAGAATTTGATTGATGTTGCCATGTGGTAGTATTTGAATTTCTCTGTTTCATCTTTGAAGAATAGGTTCATCCAAGGCCAAGTTAAGAATTCCATACTCATTGAGTGGATTTCACAAGCTTCGTATGTTGGCCATACATAATCTGGCATATGATGTCTACTTTGGAAAACTTGGAAAGCATGACCAGCTTCATGTGTCAATACTGTAACGTCATGAGGTGTTTGGTTAAAGTTAGCGAAGATAAACGGTGCTTTGTAATTTGGAATAAAGGTACAGTAACCACCACCAGCTTTTCCTGGTTTTGTGTCTAAGTCTAATAAGTTATTTTCAGTCATAAATGTGAAGAATTCATCAGTTTCAGGTGATAATTCTTTATACATTGTTTTTGCATAATCAACAAGTGTTGGGCGATCTCCTTTTGGAGTAGGGTTACCTGATTTGAATGTTACACCTTCATCGTGGAATGAAAGTTTTTCAAGGCCTAGGCGGTTAGCTTGAGCTTTTTTAAGTTCTTCAACAACAGGCACGATTTCCTCAAAAATTTGTTTTCTGTAGTTTGCTACGTCTTTTGCATTGTAGTCTGTTCTACGTAAGCGTAGGTAAGCAACTTCTACGAAGTTTTCGAAACCAAGTTTTTTTGCGATACGAGTACGAACTTTAATCATACGGTCATAGATGCTATCGTATTGTTCTAAGTTTTCTTTAAAGAATCTAGCAACAGCTTGGTTTGCTAATAGACGAGTTTCACGATTAGCGTCTTGTGTATACTTAGCCATCCCACTTAAGTTGTGTTCTCCACCATCGAATGGAATTTTAGCACTTGAAGTTAGTTTTGTATATTCTGAAGAAAGTTTGTTCTCTTCTTTTAAATCTTCAATAATTTCATCGCTAAATACTTTTAGAGAAGTTTCGATTAGATTGAAATAATGTTCCCCAATTTCTTTTTTTAGTTCTTCTTTGAATTTTGAATTGAACATAGCTTCATCGAATTTGCTGTATAGAGAGTCTAACTCAGGGCCAAACTCATCCCAAAATTCTTGTTCAGCTTCATAGAATTTATCAGTTGTGTCAATTGTTACACGAATCTCTGATAATTGTGCCATTGTACTTACGTTATCACGAAGTTCATTATATTCCTTGAAAATTTCTAGTGTCTCTTTAGCGCTATTTGCAGAGTTTAGTCTTTCCACTAATGCTGCTAATTGTTCTTTTAATTGATCTGTATTTGGTCTTGTATATTGGTAATTTTCAAAAGTCATAATACACCCTCCTAAAAATTTATTTATAAATTATCAATAATACTATGATAACATGAAATAAATAAAAATACAAAAATAACTTTCAGAAAATTCAAAAATAAAGATAGAAAATTAACGGAATATTTTATGTAAAACAAAACTCTTAAAAAAATGTCATGTAGGAAACTTTGACCTTTGACATTCTATGATATTTATGAAATAATTATGTATGTACGAAGATACCGTAATAAATAATTAGAAATAAAGGAGAAAAGATTTGATTACTACTAAAGATATAATTATTGATCCACATGCAACGCTTAGAGCACGTGCTGAAGAAGTAAAAAGTCCTATCTCAGACGAAGATAAAGCTATTTTACGTGGATTATTAGAGTATGTTATTGCTTCACAAGATGATGAAAAAGCAGAAAAATTAGGACTAAAACCTGGAATAGGGTTAGCTGCACCGCAAATCAACGTTTCAAAAAGAATGATAGCTGTACACATTCCAGATGAGGAATTCCCAGAAGATACTGTTTCTTATGCACTATACAATCCAAAAATCATCTCAAATTCAGCTGCAAAATGTTACTTAGCTGGTGGAGAAGGGTGTTTATCTGTAGATAAAGATATTAAAGGATATGTTCCTCGTTATTCAAAAATTAAAGTAGTTGGTTATAATGAAAATGATGAGAAAGTTACTTTAACTTTAACAGACTTACCAGCAATTTGTTTCCAACACGAAATAGATCATTTAAATGGAGTTATGTTCTACGATCATATTAATAAAGAAAATCCATTTGATGTTCCAGCAGAATACGAAAAACTATAATAACAAAGAGCGATACAAATTTGTATCGTTTTTTTGTTTTTATTGGTTTTAAACTGTGGTATAATATTGTTATCTAAAGGATAGGAGAGTTTATAAAATGAAAAAGATATTACAAATTATATCAGTTTTTTTATTAGTATTTTTAGTAGGATGTTCTGAAAAAGAAGGTAGTAAGGTCTATGTTAAGAAACAACCTGGTGTACAAATGGAAATTACACTTTATTATAAAGGTGATGTTGTAACAAGACAAACAGCAAAAAATATTATTACTTATTCTGAATTAGGACTAACTAAAGAAACCTTTAAAAAACAAGCGGAGAAACTAGGAGAAAAGTTCAAAGGTATAAAAGGTTTAGAAGACAAGGTTGATTATCAAGATAATTTTGCTATAGAAACTGTAACGGTTGATTATTCTATCGCAAATGTCCATGAATTATCAGGATTACCAGGTGTAGGCTTAGGAAATGAAAAAGTAAGTCTGAAGAAAACAGAAGAAAAACTTATAGAAGAAAGATTTGATGAGAAAAAATAAAAAATAATAGACCTATCGAGTATTTGCTCGAAAGGTCTATTTTCTATAATATCTCTTTTTCTTTCATATTGTAATGTAGATAAGCATCGATAAAATCAATAATTTCACCATCCATTACTTTATCTACTGTAGATACTTCATAGTTTGTTCTATGATCTTTTACCATTGTGTATGGAGTAAATACATAAGAACGAATTTGTGATCCCCAGCCGATATCCTTTTGTTCACCACGAATCGCTGCTAATTCTTTTTCTTTTTCTTCTAGTTCAAGTTGATGCAGCTTAGATTTTAAGTTTTTCATCGCGGCATCTTTATTTTGTATTTGACTACGTTCAGATTGTGATTGAACGACAATACCAGTAGGAAGGTGAGTGATACGAACTGCTGAATCTGTAGTATTAATATGTTGACCACCCGCACCTTGAGCTCGATAAGTATCAATTTTTAAGTCTTCATTATTAATTTCGATATTAATTTCATCATCATTAAATTCTGGAATAACATCTATAGAAGCAAATGATGTATGTCTTTTTCCCGATGGGTCAAAAGGAGAGATACGAACAACTCGGTGAACACCTTTTTCTCCTTTCAATAATCCATATGCAAAGTCACCTTCAATTTTTATAGTTGCTGATTTAACACCAGTGATATCACCAGACTGATAGTTTAAGTAGCTGTATTTTAATCCTTGTTTTGTAAAAAATCGCTCATACATACGTAACATTAATTCTGACCAGTCGGTTGCATCAGTTCCTCCAGCTCCGGCATGTATTTCTAAAATAGCGCTGTTGTTATCATATTCTTCTGAGAATAATAATCTAAAGCTAAAATCTTCAACGCTTGATTTAAGATTGACTACTGTTTTTAGTAAATCTTGATAAATTTCTTCGTCATCTTCATCTTTTAAAAAGTCAACCATTTCTTCAGAGTGCTCTAAATAGTCTATCATTTCACTAAATTCATCAAGTTCTTTTTTTATACTTTTTGATTCCGTAACTAGTAGACTAGCTGCTTCGCTATCATTCCAAAAATCAGCTTCTAGCATCATATTTTCAATTTCAGCAACTCGTTCAGTTTTATCTTCTATTTTTAATGAAGTTTTAAATTCCGTTATTCTTTTGTTAATTTCTTCGAGTTCTTTTCTAAGTTCAATAAGTTCCAAAATTTTTACCTCTATTAACTTCTTTCGTTTACTTATTATACAAGAATTTTACTGAAGATACAAGGAAGGTAGGAGAAATCACGCTATATTTTACAAGAAAAAAGTGTTCATCAGCTAGAACTTTAAATCTAGCTGATGAACACTTTATTTATAAGATATTATTTTTTCTCTATAGCACCATTTTTCTTAAGGTTTTCTTCTATGTAGCTTAATTTTCTTTCTTCATCTAAAGAAGATGTTTTGAAATGCAAGCGATCTTTATCTTTTTCGAAGTTTATTTTAGTAAAATCTAAATCCCAAGTTATAACTACTTTTCCATCTTTCTTTTCAATAGTGTAAGAAAGTCCATCGATATCTTTATTCTCTTGGTCGATAGATGTCTTTATACTATTGTAGGCTGCTTCTTCATCAGTTCCTAGGTCAGTGATATTAGAAATAGTTTTTAATCTATTAACAACCTCTCCTTTATAAGTTAATGTTGTTTCATTTTCTTGATTATTTCCATATTTTGTAGTAAATACTTTTGTTTTTTCACTACTGCATGCTGTTAGTATAAGTAGGGAAGATAAAACTATAGTGCAAAGTCTAAATATTTTCTTCATTATAAAAAACTCCTTTTCTATTGATTAACATTTATTATATCATAAGTGATGAAAATTTTTGAAGGGTTTTATTATTATTTATTTGTTTCAATATATACTTTTTAAGACTCATTTAAACTTGGTATTGTAAGGTTTTTCTTACATCGAAAACAGAAAGGTCAAAAAAAGTCAAAAATAATTTAAAAAAGCTATTGACTTATTTTGACCTTAATGATATTATTATATATGTGATTAGCAGTCGGATACTTAGAGTGCTAAAACACAAAATTGGAGAATAGGTGATGACGATGTTAATAGATAGACAAGTACTCATTCTTCAATCTATAGTCGAAAATTTTATTACGACTAATCAACCTGTAGGTTCTAAGCAAATTGCTCAAAATATTGATTTCAGTTCGGCAACGATAAGAAATGATATGAGTAAATTAGAAAAAGAAGGGTTGATTAAAAAGACTCATATTTCATCAGGTAGAGTACCTTCGGAAAAAGGTTATCGCTATTATGTAGATTTCATAAAAAAAGATTATGAATTATCAAATAGTGAGAATGAAAAACTAAAACAACTCTCTGGTGGTGATATAGTATCGGAAAATAACTATCTAGAAAAGAATGCAATAGTCCTATCAGACTTAACGGATTGTACGGCGGTCATATTAGCCCCGACAAAAACGGATAGGCGCATTAATAAGATAGAGGTTATTCTTCTAAGTAGTCGTAGTATTCTCGTTATTTTAGTAACAAACATAGGAGAAGTATTCCAACAAAACTATAAACTTGATGCGGATTTCACTGCAGAGGATATAGGAGAGATTAATAAACTTCTTCAAAGTTACTTCTATGATGTGGATATGGCAACAGCTCACGTAATGATTCACGGTGAGTTAGAAAAATATCTAAAGAATAAAGTTAACAACTATGATATGATAGTGGTAGCTTTAAATAGATTGTTGCAGAATAAAATTAAAAAGACTGTAGCATTAGGGGGTAAGTACAATTTACTTAAACAACCCGATATTGACAATGTAGAAAAATTAAAAGAAGTAGTATCGCTCTTAGAAGATGATAAGATAGTCGAGCTTCTAGATAATAATGAAGTAACAGACAAACCATCTATTAAAATAGGAACTGAGCTTAAGCTTGGGAATATAGATGACCTTTCATTAGTGTCTAGTAGTTATAACACATCTAAAGGTCAAGGTGTAATAGCCGTATTTGGACCAAAGAGAATGGACTATTCAAAAATCATGACACTTATAGCTTGTGTTCGTGATAATTTAAATAATAATTTAAAATAATTAGGAGGTAGAGATGGCTACTGAAGAACAAAAAGAAACTCTACAAGAAGAAGTAACGACAGAAGAAACTGTTGAAACTGAAGAAACGACAGATTTAAAAGAAGAAGTAGTTGAAAAAACTGCAGAAGAGTTATTACAAGAGCAAATTGAAAAACTGCAAGAAGAAGTAAAAGCGTCAGAAGACAAATACTTACGACTTTACGCAGAGTTTGAAAACTTTAAACGACGTAAAAATCAAGAAATTGACACTATAAATGCTTATAAGAGTCAAAAAGTTATTACAGAAATCTTACCAAGTTTAGATAACTTAGAACGTGCTTTACAAGTTGAGTCAACTAATGAAGAAGTGCAAACAGTTCTAAAAGGTGTACAAATGGTATACGAAGGATTACAAGCAGCGCTTAAATCAGAAGGTGTTGAACTAGTAGAAACTGAAAATGCACAGTTCGATCCAAACTTCCACCACGCAGTAATGCAAGGGGAAGAAAGTGATAAAGAAAGCGGAGTAATCTTAGATACATTCCAAAAAGGTTACAAACTAAAAGATAGAGTAATCAGACCAGCAATGGTGAAAGTAAACTCATAGTAGCTATACCTAAAACGAAAAGTTTGGTATTTAGCTACTGCGAAGAATATTTTCAGTGTAAAACTGAAAAGTATTTAAAAAAGTAATATAAGACTTTGTTAGAGTGAAATAATCATTTTAACAAATAAATTTGAAAATATAGTTATTATAAATTTAAGGAGGACAAGAATATGTCAAAAATTATAGGTATCGACTTAGGAACAACTAACTCATGTGTATCAGTATTAGAAGGTGGGGAAGCTAAAGTAATCCCTAATCCAGAAGGTAACAGAACTACACCTTCTGTAGTAGCATTCAAAGGTGATGAAATTCAAGTAGGGGAAGTAGCAAAACGTCAAGCAATCACTAACCCTAATACAGTAATTTCTATCAAACGTCACATGGGTACAGATTACAAAGAAGACGTAAATGGTAAAAAATACTCACCACAAGAAATTTCAGCAATGATTTTACAAAACTTAAAAGCAACTGCTGAAGCTTACTTAGGTGAAAAAGTAACTAAAGCTGTTATTACAGTACCAGCTTACTTCAATGACGCTCAACGTCAAGCAACTAAAGATGCTGGTAAAATCGCTGGATTAGAAGTAGAACGTATTATCAACGAACCTACTGCAGCAGCATTAGCATACGGATTAGAAAAAACAGATGTAGATCAAAAAGTATTAGTATTTGACCTAGGTGGTGGTACTTTTGACGTATCTATCTTAGAATTAGGAGATGGAGTATTCGAAGTATTAGCTACATCAGGAGATAACTTATTAGGTGGGGATGACTTCGACCAAGCTATTATCGACTACCTTGTAGAAGAATTCAAAAAAGAACAAGCTATCGACTTATCTCAAGATAAAATGGCAATGCAACGTCTTAAAGATGCAGCAGAAAAAGCTAAAAAAGACTTATCTGGTGTAACTTCAACTCAAATTTCATTACCATTCATCTCAGCTGGAGCTAACGGACCAGTTCACTTAGAAAACACATTAACTCGTGCTAAATTTGATGAACTTACTCACAGCTTAGTAGAAAGAACATTAATCCCAACTCGTCAAGCTCTTAAAGATGCTGGATTAAACCCAAGTGAAATCGATCAAGTAATCTTAGTTGGTGGATCTACACGTATCCCAGCCGTACAAGAAGCTGTTAAAAAAGAAATGGGTAAAGAGCCTCATAAAGGAGTAAACCCTGATGAAGTAGTAGCTATGGGTGCTGCTATCCAAGGTGGAGTAATTACAGGTGACGTTAAAGACGTTGTATTACTAGACGTAACTCCATTATCATTAGGTATTGAAACAATGGGATCAGTTATGACAGTATTAATTCCAAGAAATACTACAATCCCAACTTCTAAATCACAAGTATTCTCTACAGCTGCAGATAACCAACCAGCAGTAGATATCCACGTATTACAAGGTGAACGCCCAATGGCATCTGATAACAAAACTCTTGGAAGATTCCAACTTTCAGATATACCACCAGCACCACGTGGAGTACCTCAAATCGAAGTTACATTCGATATCGACAAAAACGGTATTGTAAATGTTACTGCTAAAGATCTTGGAACTCAAAAACAACAAAAAATCACTATTGAATCAAGTAGTTCATTGACTGATGCTGATATTGATAGAATGGTTAAAGAAGCAGAAGCTAACGCAGATGCAGATGCTAAACGTAAAGAAGAAGCTGATGTACGTAACGAAGCTGACCAACTTTCATTCCAAGCAGATAAAGCATTAGAAGAAGCTAAAGATAAAGTAGACCAAAGCTTATTAGATAATATTAAAGCTAAAAACGATACATTAAAAGAAGCTATTAAAAACAATAATTTAGAAGAAATTAAATCTGCTAAAGATGAATTAAACAAAGCTGTTCAAGAAATGACTATGAAACTTTACGAACAAGCTAATGCTGCGGCAGGAGCTCAAGGTGCGGACGCAGGAGCAACTTCATCAAACAACGATGATGATACAATCGATGCAGACTTCACTGAGAAAAAATAATTAAATAAAAAGTCCAAGGGCTGGTAGCGTTATGCGCTAGCCCTTTGTTAAATAATTAATTATAGGAGAGATTAAGATGGCTAAAAGAGATTATTATGAGGTGCTTGGCGTAAGTAAAAGCGCAAGTGCAGCTGAAATTAAAAAAGCATATCGTAAATTATCAAAACAATATCACCCAGATATCAACAAAGAGCCAGGTGCAGAAGATAAATTCAAAGAGATTTCTGAAGCATATGAAGTACTGAGTGACGATACTAAAAAAGCTCAATATGATCAATTTGGTCACGCAGCGTTTGAAGGTGGAGCAGGTCAAGGTGGATTTGGCGGCTTCGGCGGAGGCTTCTCTGGATTCTCAGGTGGTTTTGATGACCTTGGGGATATTTTCTCAAGTTTCTTCGGAGGTGGGGGAGCGCGTCGTAATCCGAACGCACCTCGTCAAGGAGAAGACTTATTACACCGTATTCGCATAAGTTTTGAGGATGCTGTATTCGGTACGAAAAAAACTATCAAACTTCGTAAGGATGTAGAATGTGATCACTGTCACGGAAGTGGTGCAAAAGATTCTTCATCTGTAAATACTTGTCACAGATGTAACGGTAGTGGACAAGAAGCCGTAATTCAAGATACTCCATTCGGACGCATGCAAAGTCAACGTACATGTTCAGAATGTCAAGGACGCGGTAAAATTATTAAAGATAAATGTGCTCACTGTTTTGGTAAAGGATATAATAACCGTGAAGTAGAGTACGAGGTTGAGATTCCAGAAGGAATTAGCTCAGGACAACGCGTTCGTCTTCGTGGTAAAGGTGGTGCAGGAGAAAATGGTGGTCCAGCAGGTGACTTATTCATAGAGGTAATCGTTGCTGAAGATTCATATTTCCACAGAGAAGGTGATGATATCTATACAGAATTGAAACTTTCTCCAGCACAGGCTGCCCTTGGTACAAAACTTGATGTTCGTACTTTAACAGGTGAGATTGAATTGAACGTCCCAGCAGGAACACAGCACGGACGTAAATTCCGTTTAGCAGGTAAAGGGGTTAAGAGTGTAATGGGGCATGGTCAAGGAGATCACTTTATCGTGGTATCTATTGAAATTCCTAAAAACTTATCGACAAAAGAGCGAGAGTTATATCTGGAACTTGCAAAATTAAATAATGAGAAAGTTGAAGAAGATGAAAGCTTTTTAGACAAAGTTAGTAGAAAAGCAAAAGATCTTTTTGACTAATAAAGATAAAGAAGACATAAATTATAAAAAAGTGTATATAAAAATTCATAGATACAGTGGTTTATTAATATAAAATCTTGTTTTATAAAAGTATCATAGATGTCTAATAAATTTTTTTGGAGTGACTCTAAAAAAATCGATTTCTTAGAAATTACGATTTTTGAGTCACTCTTTTTTGTTTTGTTAAGTAATCTACCATATTTATTTGAATTTTTTTGTAATACAAAGTAAAATATAAGATGGATATAAAATATACTAGAAAGAAGGAGTGAGGAAATGTTCATAAACGAATTTAAAGCTGATCAAGAAATTAGTATGTTTTTATTATTGGATAATGTTATTCGTGGAGTAGCGTCAAGTGGGAAGCCATATTTAACACTTTATCTAAAAGATAAAACAGGTAGTATTGATGGTAAGATTTGGGAAGTTAAAGATGAAGATAGTGAAAATTTAAAAACTGGTAAGATGATCCACGTAGAAGGGACTTTACTAGATTATCGAGGTAAGCTTCAGTTAAAAATAAAAAATTATAGAATGGCAACTGATAGTGATAATATAGATATTCAAGATTATATTCAAACAGCACCGGTTCCAAAAGAGGTAATGATAAATGAATTAAATTACTTCTTAAAAGAAATTGGGAATGATAATTTAAGAACGGTGACTATTGAACTATTAAATAAATATAAAAGTCAATTTATTAGTTATCCTGCAGCTAAATCAATGCACCATGATTTTTATTCAGGTTTGATTTATCATACGACAACGATGTTAAAAATTGCGAAAGCTTTAGTAGCTATTTATCCATCACTAAATAAAGATTTATTATACAGTGGAATTATTTTACACGATTTAGGAAAAACTGTCGAGTTAAGCGGACCTGTAGGAACATCTTATACATTAGAGGGAGAACTTCTGGGGCATATTGTTATTATGAGTGATGAAGTAGCTCGAATGGCTGACAAATTAGGAATTGAAGCTGAAGAGATTACTCTGTTAAGACATATGATTCTAGCTCACCATGGTAAATATGAATTTGGTTCTCCGAAATTACCAATGATAAAAGAAGCGGAGATTATTAATTTTATAGATAACATTGATGCTAGAATGATGATGTTTGAGAAAAACTTAGCGAATGTAGAACCAGGAACATTTAGTGATAAATTATTCGGTCTAGAAGGAAGACACTTCTATGTTCCAACGTTCGATAGAGAAAACAATTAAGGAAAAGAGAAAATATATGAATAAAGGAATAAAGTATATATTAGGTTTTGCAGCGATATTTGTTGCAGCAGTAATATGTGTATTTGGAATTATTAAATACGAAGAAATGCATGAAAATTCTACTTCTAATAATAGTGAAAATTTAGGAAGTGCTGATGGTAAAAAATTAGATAAGGAAACAACGATAATTATTGAGAAGATATCTTCTTTAAATGATATTGATGCACTTAATTCAGAGTTGCACCTATCACAATCAGTTGTTGATATACTTAAAAAGTATGCACCATCTGTTTATTATACGGTTGATAATAGTGAAGGTTATGATAAAATTTATTTCCGTTTAGGTGGATATTTAGCAGATCGCAAGGTCAATGGAATTAATGAAATTATTGGTTCTTATAAAATAGATGATGGAAAATTAACATCAACAGGTGATGATTTAGGTAAAGTAGGTTCTAAAATCAATGATGGGGATTTAACATGGAAACAACTTAACTTAAATAATAAAGTTCACGATAAAGATGCTGCAAAAGCTGTAGCCGATAAATTCTTCGCTGTTGGTCTTGGAGGAGGAGTAGATAGTATGTTAGGTATTTTTGCATATTCTTCTGATTTTAGTAAACATATCACTGACGCTCAGTTAGGACTTACAGTTGTTCCAATGTCATTAGCTGAAATCACTGATATGTATAATGCAGCAACTCCAGATACATATAGTGCAGATCAAGTTTATAAAAAAGTGCCAACACTAAAACAAGCTAAGTACAGAGAAATAGATGATAGTTACAAAGGAAATGAATCTAAGTATAATAAGTCTATAGGTAACGCAGAAGTTCTTTACTTCAAGAAAGATAAGATGTATCTTGCTGCATTTGGAGGAATTGGTGGAGCTAGTGGAATTGCTCTAACAACTCCAGATAAATGGATTGAAGAAGGAGATAGAATAATAATCCCATTAATAAATAATTTTGAAGGTGGGAAAATTAAAGGGAAAATGGTTCTTCGATTAAATAATAAAGTATATGAAGGTGGACAAAGCCGTTCTAAATACTACATCGAAAGTCGAACAAATAATTAATATTAAAAAAATAAATGGAAAGATGGGATTTATTCCTGTCTTTTCATATATATATTAAAATAATCTTTATAATGAGGAAAATTAGTAAGGTATGATATTAAATAGAAATGACAAGATAGCGTTAGTAGTATGTTCAAATGGAAAAAATATTGAAGATAAAGACAGATTAGAAAAATTAGAAAGTATTTTAGTAGAGATGGGTTTAGTACCTATCTTTACCAAATATATATACAAAGATAAGTTTGGACGCGGAGCAAAAGCACAAGTTCGAGCTGAGGAGTTAATGTCCTTTTATAAAAATAAAGAAATAAAAGCAATTTTTGATATTTCTGGTGGGGATATTGCAAATGAAGTATTAGATTATTTAGATTATGATGTAATAAAAAGAAATTATAAACCCTTCTTTGGTTATAGTGATTTAACGACAATTTTAAATGCTTTGGGAAGCCAAACAAATGAAGTGAATTACTTGTATCAAATACTAAACATTATTGAGAGTACAGTAATCAGAGATAGCTTTAAAAATACTTTTATGAAAAATGAACAGACTCTATTAGAGGTAAAATGGAAATTTCTACAAGGTAGCAGTATAGAAGGTGAAATAATCGGAGGGAATATTAGATGTTTCTTGAAATTGGCTGGAATAAAGTATTTTCCAGAAGCGGAAAATAAAGTGTTGTTTATAGAAGGATTAGGAACTTCTATTGAGGGATTGGTTACACATCTTGCACAGTTAAAGCAGATTGGAGTTTTTGATAAAATTTCAGGGTTATTAATAGGAACTTTTACAAAAATTGAAAAAGAAATCTCTGAAGAGGAACTATTTAAACTTGTCCAAGACTATATACCGTCTTCTTTACCAGTAGCTAAAACACAAGAAATCGGGCACGCAAAAAACTCTAAAGCACTAAAAATTGGAGAGAAAATACATATTAAAAATGAGTTGATCTAGGAGATCAACTCATTTTTTTTATAGTTTATACCATTTAGAAATTGCTTGAGTACCATTTGTGTTACGGACTTCTTCTTCTAATTCATTGTATATTTTATATGTAGTTTCAAGGCCAGGAAGTTTAATGTTCATTTTTTCACATTCTTCTAAAGCTAGTTTCATATCTTTAATGAAGTGATGAACAAAAGATCCGGGTTTGAAATCATTATTTAGAATTCGAGGTCCATATGAAGTCATTGAGAAGCTTCCACCAGATCCTGTTGATACTGTTTTAAAGAATGACTCTAAGTCTAAACCAACTTCTTTAGCAAATTTAAAGCTTTCAGCGACTGAAACCATAGTTGTAGCAATTGCAATTTGATTAGCAAGTTTTGTGTATTGTCCTTTTCCAGCTTCACCAAAATAAGTAATGCTTGTCCCTAGTTTTTCAACTAGTGGAAGAACAACTTCTTCAAATACTTTCTTATCTCCACCAGCCATGATTGATAAAGTAGCGTTTTTAGCTCCAATGTCTCCACCTGTAACAGGAAGATCAAGTGCATATGCACCAACTTTTAAAAATTCATTACTAATTTTTTTAGCCAGAGTAGGAGAAGATGTAGTCATATCTACAAATACTTGCCCCTTTTTAGCAGTTGTAATAAGTCCATTTTCTCCTAAGTATACATCTTCGACATCTTTAGGATAACCAACTATGGTAAATATTACATCAGCAAACAGCGGTGCTTCTTTTGCTTCTTTAAGTAGTGTAGCCCCGCGGCTTACTAGATTATCTGTTTTACTTTTTGTTCTGTTGAAAACAAAAAGCTCATGTCCGGCATCAATTAAATGTCCAGCCATACTGTTCCCCATTACTCCAGTTCCAATCCATGCAATTTTCATATTTAATTCCTCCTATATAAAATTACTTTATTCTTTAATTATATCATAGAATTTTAAAATATCATTTTATATGCCCTTAGAAGTTGATTTTAAGTGATTTTATATTTTGGTATGATTCGGAAATATGTCAACTTTTAAGTTTACGTAAAACTATATTTATTTTATTAAAATTAATCAAAAGAAGAGATTTAATTACATATCTTGCGCAGTTAAAGCAGATTGGAGTTTTTGATAAAATTTCAGGATTATTAATAGGAACTTTTACAAAAATTGAAAAAAATTTCTGTAGAGGAACTATTTAAACTTGTTCAAGAGTATATTCCATCTTTTTTAGTAGTAGCTAAAAAACACATAAAGTCGGACACACGAGAAACTCTAAAGCACTAAAAATTGGGGAGAAAATAGATATTAAAAATGGGAGTGACTCAAAAATCGTGATTTTGATATGTACCCCTTTTACTGGACAATCCAGTGAAAGGGGTATTTATTATGCGTTATAGTTTTGAATTTAAAGTAAAATGTGTTGAGATGTATGAAAGAGAGGAATATCCAGATACACCTAATGGAATAACCACTAGAAAATTTAGAGATACTATTAGGAAATGGAAAAGAATGGTCGATTCTTTAGGTGTAGGCGCCTTACGACCTAAATCAAAAAATAAGAAGTGGAATCCAGAAGAAAAACTAGTATTAGTTTCCAAAATTTTAGCTGGTTATTCATATAATTCTGTTGCACTAGACAATGGAATTAACTATAGGACACTGTATAAATGGGTTCAAAAATATAAGGAAAAAGGTTATAATGGACTTGTAGATGAAAAGAAAGAAAGACCAAGAAAGGTACCTATCATGAAAGAAAACAGTAGTCCTAAACCATTAAAAGAGTCAGAAAGAGAAGAATTAATTAGATTACGTGAAGAAAACAAATTTATAAAAACGGAAATCGAAAATATTAAAGCGGAAACAGAAATAATAAAAAAATTAATAGCCTTGAGGCGAGAAAAATGGGCTGCGCAACTCAAGGCGAAAAAGCAGCGATCATCAAAGAACTTAGAGAAAAAGGATATGAATTAAAATATCTTTTACAAGCAATAGGAATGGCTAGATCAACATATTATTATTTAGTAAATAAGGAAGAAGTAGATGTTGTGGCTATTCGTAATGAACCAGTGTTAAAAGAAATTAAAATTATTTTCAACGAAAATAAAGGACTATATGGTGTCCGTAGAGTTCACAATGAACTAATTAATAGAGGTTTTAAAGTAAATCATAAACGAGTACAAAGTCTTATGCATAAAGAAGGATTGAAAGGGAAAACTCCTAAAGAAAGATACCATTCATATAAGGGAACAGTAGGAAAGGTCGCTAATAATATAATAAATCAAGATTTTAGTACAACTGCCCCTTTACAGAAATGGACTACAGATGTATCACAATTCAATTTTTCATGGGGAAAGTGCTATTTTTCAGCGATTCTAGATATGCATACAAATGAGATAATATCATATGATTTATCTTTACATCCAAATTTAGATCAGATAAAAAGGATGTTAGAAAAAGCATTTAATAAATTTCCAAAAACAGAAGGATTAATTATGCATTCGGATCAAGGGTGGCAGTATCAACATTCATACTATAGAAGTGAGTTAAAAAAACATGGAATCATTCAATCGATGTCTAGAAAGGGAAATTGTTATGATAATAGTATCATAGAATCACTTTTTGGAAGAATGAAGACGGAGATATATTATGGTTATGAAAAGGTTTATATGTCATTTGAAGAGTTTAGTAAAGCTGTATCTGAATATATAGATTATTATAACAACAAGAGAATTCAATCAAAAACAAAATGGATGCCTCCTGTACAATACAGGATAACATCCACATGTTTAAACTAAATATATATGTGTCCAGAATTTTGGGTACACATCATTTCGGAGAAATCGATTTTGTCGAGTCACCCCCGCACAGTTTATTAGATATCTAAAAAGCTTTTATAAAGCGAATTTAGATATCAATAAACCACTGGGTCTATGAGTTATTGTATACACTTTGTTAAAATTTAGGCTTTTTGGGTTAGCCTCATTATTTTTATAGATTATACCATTTAGAAATTGCTTGAGTACCATTTGTGTTACGGACTTCTTCTTCTAATTCGTTATAAATTTTATATGCTGTTTCAAGTCCAGGCAGATTGATGTTCATTTTTTCACATTCTTCTAAAGCTAGTTTCATATCTTTAATAAAGTGATGAGTAAAGAATCCAGGTTTGAAGTCTCCATTTAGAATACGTGGTCCGTATGAAGTCATTGAGAAGCTTCCTCCAGATCCTGTTGATACTGTTTTGAAGAACGAGTCTAAGTCTAGACCAACTTCCTTAGCGAATTTAAAGCTTTCAGCTACAGAGATCATAGTTGTAGCGATTGCGATCTGATTAGCAAGTTTTGTATATTGCCCTTTACCAGCTTCACCAAAATAGGTGATATTTTTACCTAGTTTTTCAACTAATGGAAGAACAACTTCTTCGAATACTTTCTTATCTCCACCAGCCATGATTGATAGAGTAGCATTTCTTGCACCAACATCTCCACCTGTAACAGGAAGATCAAGTGCATATGCACCAACTTTTAGAAATTCATTACTAATTTTTTCAGCTAGAGTAGGAGAAGAAGTCGTCATATCTACAAATACTTGTCCTTTTTTAGCTGTTGTGATAAGTCCATTTTCACCTAAATAAACTTCCTCAACATCTTTAGGATAACCTACTATTGTAAATACAACATCAGCAAATTTAGGGGCGTCTTTTACTTCGTTAAGAAGTGTTGCTCCATGTTTTACTAAGTTGTCAGTTTTACTCTTTGTTCTGTTATACACGAAAAGTTCATGACCGGCATCCATAAGATGGCCAGCCATGCTTTCTCCCATAACTCCAGTTCCAATCCATGCAATTTTCATAGGGAATGCCTCCAATAAATAGTTTTATATTCTTTAATTATATCATAAACCAATGAAAACGTTATGATAAATGATTGTAGATAGAAGGAAAGGTATTTAATATCATAGCACTTAAAAATATGGTATAATATTCAAGGTAAGAAGATAACTAGGAGGATATTGTGAATAAAAGTAAATTAAAAGAATTTTTTATGTGTACAAGACCACATAGTTATCCAGCATCAATAGCACCGGTTTTATTCGGCGCTACTTATGCTTTAGGATATGAGATTAAGTTTTCAATTTTAAAATTTATATTGTTTTTACTGGCTTGTTTGTTGATTCAAGCGGCAACCAACTTGTTTAATGAATACTATGATTATAAGCATGGATTGGACAAGGTTGATTCCGAAGGTATTTCTGGTTCGATAGTCAAGGGGAATCTGAGCCCTAGAGAAGTTATGGTAGGAGCCTTGGTATTATATGCATTAGCTTTTGTACTGGGATTAATTTTAACTCTCATGACTAGTTTTTATGTATTATTAGTAGGGTTAGTATGTATGCTTGCTGGCTATTTTTATACAGGTGGAAAATATCCTATAGCTTATTCTCCTTTTGGAGAGGTTGTTTCTGGATTCTTTATGGGAACGATAATAATTGCTTTATCATTTTATTTCCAAACTGGATATGTAAATGCTGATATTATTGTCGTTTCACTGCCGTTATTTATCATGATTGGAGCTATTTTATTAGCGAATAATATCCGTGATTTAGACAATGATAAAGAATCAGGAAGAAGAACTTATGCGATTCTAGTTGGAAGAAATAATGCGATTAAAACAATGGCAGCTAGCTTTTTCGTAGTATATTTATTAAATGTATTATTTATATTTACTAAATATGCTTCGTGGTGGAATCTACTGGTATTTGTTACTATTCCTTTAGCGATAAAAATAGTTAAGGGTTTTAGTGCGAATAATCATAAAAAAACAATGGCACCGTATATGGTACTGACAGCTAAGTTAACGATTTTTGTAGGATTCATAATGTCGTTAGCGAATATACTGAAATATTTAATCAATTAAAAAATAACAAAAAGAGTCAACTTTTTTTGTTGACATCTTAATGTAAAAGATATATAATAAATAATGTGTTTATGAGGTGATATTTAATGAAATGGTTAAGATCTTCGTTATTCAAAAATAATAGTGATACTTTTGTTTTTGAAGAAAATATAAATGTTAAAGTAGCACACTATGATAGCTCTCTAAAAGATATTAGAGACGTTGTTGTTAGTGGGAAATTAACTCGAGGTGGACAAGATAAAATCTATGCCGATCTATTAATTAAAGGTAACTTCGAAATGATTTCAGGAAAAACACTAAAAGAAGTTGTTGTTCCATTTGAAATCGAAGAAAGAGAAGAATACGTTGATAAGTCTGTATTTGCAGGCGAAGAGGTATTCGACGTTAATTTAATGGATATGTATATTGATTTAACACCTTTAGTAAATGAGCTTATAATTTTAAATATTCCAATTACTACTTCTGATGAAGAAGAGTTAGAAATGGTTTCTGGTAACGACTGGGAAGTAGTTTCTGAAGAGTCTTTAACTGATGTTAAAGAAAAGAAAGAATCACCATTTGCGGCTCTTAATGGATTATTTAAAGAACAATAAGAATTATTTAAAATAATTGGAGGAAATTAACTATGGCAGTTCCTTTTAGAAGAACATCAAAAACAGCTAAAAGAAAAAGAAGAACTCACAAAAAACTATCTGCACCATCAATTACTATCGATGCAACAACTGGTAACTACGTAATGGGTCACCGTGTTGATAGAAAAACTGGTATGTACAAAGGTAGACAAGTTCTAGACGTTAAATAATTTAAATATTACCAAACCCTAAGGAGGTGTCCTTAGGGTTTTTTATGTTTAAAATTAAGGTAGAAAATGAATATATGAGATTTGCATCTGAAGATTTAAATTTATATTAAAAATGAACAGGAAATAAATCTTTAAATTTGTATTAGTAAGTTGTATAATAAATATAAGGATATAAAATATTATTTCTTAATTGTTTAGGAATATGAAAAGAGGGTTTTAATATGAAAAATTATGGAATTGTCGGAACAGGTTATTTTGGTGCAGACTTAGCGCGTTCATTAGGGAAAATAAAAGATGCGAAGGTAACTGCAGTTTTTGATCCAGAAAATGGAGAGAAGGTTGCTAAGGAACTAGAAGCAGAGAATTGTTCAACTTTAGAACAATTGGTAACAAGAGAAGATGTAGATTGTGTTATCGTCGCAACACCGAGTAATTTACATCGTGAGTCAGTATTATTAGCTGCTAAGAATGGTAAACATGTATTCTGTGAAAAACCAATTGCTTTATCTTATGAAGATTGTAAGGTTATGGTTGAAACTTGTCGAGAAAATAATGTGATTTTTATGGCAGGTCATATTATGAACTTTTTTAATGGAGTACGTCACGCAAAAGAATTGATTAAGCAAGGGAAAATAGGAGATGTAATATTTTGTCATGCAGCAAGAACAGGATGGGAAGAAAAACAAGAAACTGTTTCTTGGAAAAAAAATCGATCACAGTCTGGAGGACACTTATACCATCACATTCATGAACTTGATTGTATTCAATTTATTATGGATGGTCTACCCGAGCAAGCAACTATGATAGGTGGAAATGTATGTCATGTTGGCGAAAATTTTGGTGATGAAGATGATTTCTTAATAGTTAATCTGGAATTTTCTAATAAACGATACGCAGTACTTGAATATGGAAATGCTTTTAGATGGGGTGAACACTATGTCCTTATAGAAGGTACTAAAGGGGCTATAAAATTAGATTTATATAATACTAGAGGTACTTTAAGAGTAGTAGGAGAAGGAGAGAGTTATTTCTTAATCCATGAATCAAAAGAAGAAGATGATGACAGAATGGCTATTTATACAGGTAGAGGAATGGACGGAGCAATAGCTTATGGAAATCCTAATGTACGTTGCCCTCTTTGGTTACAAAGCTGTATAGATAAAGAAATGTTGTATTTGCATAATATTTTGAATGGAGAAAAAGTATCAAAAGAATATGAAAAACTATTAAATGGTGTCGCAGCTCTAGAGTCAATTGCGACTGCTGATGCATGCACATTGTCTTTAAAAGAAAATAGAAAAGTAAAATTGAGAGAAATAGTAAAATAGAAACTAAGAGATTAATAATAACAAATACTCCAAGAGAAGTTCTCCTGGAGTATTATTTTATAATATTAATCTAAGTATCCTAATTTTTTGATTAGTTCAGCAGTTAGTACAGCTCCACCAGCTGCTCCACGTAATGTGTTGTGAGAAAGTCCTACGAATTTGTAGGCGAATAGGTTATCTTCACGTAAGCGACCTACAGTAATTTGCATACCTTTTTCGTTGTCACGATCTAGAACCGGTTGTGGACGATCGTTTTCTTCATAGTATTTAATGAATGGTGTTGGAGCTAATGGTAAGTCGTATTTAGCAATTTCAGGAACATGGTTTTTAATTTTTTCAACTAAAGTCTCTAGTCCTGGGTCATTTTCTAAATTAAATGATACACAAGCAAGGTGCCCGTCAAGAACTGGAACACGAATACATTGAGCTGATAGTTTCATAGAGTTATCTGGAACGATTTTTCCATCAACTACTTTACCGAAGATTTTAAGTGGTTCTTTTTCACTTTTCTCTTCTTCTCCTCCGATGTACGGAATGATGTTTTCGATCATTTCAGGCCATTCGTTGAAAGTTTTACCGCTTCCTGAGATAGCTTGATAAGTACAAATCGAAGCCTCTTTAACACCGTATTCTTTAATTGCTTCAAAGATAGGTACATAACTTTGAATTGAACAGTTAGGTTTTGTAACGATGAATCCTTTTTTAGTTCCAAGACGTTCTCTTTGCGCAGGAAGAACATCAAGGTGAGCTGAGTTAATCTCTGGAATAATCATCGGTACATCATCTTTATTTCTGTTTGCAGAGTTGTTAGAAACAACAACTACTTCGCGTTTAGCATAATCTTCTTCAAGTTTGATTAAAGATTCTTTATCAAGGTTAATTGCACAGAATACCATGTCAATTTCTTCAGAAACTTCATCAATTTTGTATAAATCTTCAATAACTAATTCTTTAGTGTATTCAGGTACAGCGTGGTCTAATTTCCAACGGCTTTCCATAAGTTCTCCATATTTTTTACCAGCAGAACGAGGTGATGCTGCTAATTTAACCACGTCAAAGTATGGGTGATTTTCTAATAATACTAATAGGCGTTGACCTACCATTCCTGTTGCCCCTAATACGGCTACTCTTGATTTTTGCATAATAAATTTCTCCTTTATTTATATAAAATTACTTCAAAAAGAACTTCCTCTCTGCAATAAAAGAAGAAGTTCAAAAATTTTTAGCATATTAATTTAGAACTACTGTTCCTTCTTTATCAACTTTTAGTAAAATTGCTTGCCAGTTATATTTTAATTTAGCAAGTTCAGTTTTAATTTTTTCTATATTGTTAGTATCGCTAACTATATTCATAAGTGTAGAACCACTTCCAGAAATGAAAAATGCTGAACTATCAATTTTCTCACAAATTTCTCTAACTTGGTGATATTCATGTATTATTTCTTTTCTATAAGGTTCATGGATTTTATCTCCCATAACCTTTTTAAGAAGTTCTAAGTCATAAGTTTCAAATGCTTTAATAACAGATCCAATACGTGACATTGAATAAATCGCATCTTGTAGTTTGATTTCTTTTGGCATTACTTTTCTAGCTTCTTCAGTAGAAGTTTCGAAGTTTGGTATTAGTGCCAAGAAGTTAAATCTTTCATCGACCTCGTATCTTACAGTTACCGCTTCTTTACTATCAGTAGTACAAGATGAACTTAAACTTCCGAAAATAGCTGGTGAAACATTATCAGGATGTCCTTCGATTTCGTTAGCTATTGTAAAGATTTCTTGTTTATCAATAGGTGTATCTGTTAATAAGTATGCACCATAAATTCCAGCAACTACACACGTAGAGCTACTACCTAAACCACGACTAATAGGTACATCATTATCGATTGATATTCTAACACCTGAGATTTCTTTGTTTAATTTTTTAAGTGTAGTTAGTAATGTTTGATAAACTAGATTGTTTTCATTTGAAAAACGTTCTTCAAATCCTACGAATTCTAGACCGCTGTCTAATTTTTCGAATTTAAATGTAGTGTAAAGTGTTAAAGCAACACCAAGGCTATCAAATCCACATCCAACATTAGCTGAGGTAGCGGGAACACGAACACTTACCATTATAGATCACCTAGTTTCTCTAAGATGTATTTTTTCATGTCTTCTTTATTAATTACATCTTTATGTCTAATTTCTTTTTTGTCAAGATCTCTTAAGTTCTCAGGTATAACAACTTTTGTTTTTTCATTAAGTTTATTCATAAGAGTAAACTCATCTTCACCATGAGTTTCGAATAGAGAAGAGTAGACACTTTCTGTGAATTTATATGGAGATGCTGTTGATAATACGATGCTAGTGTGCTCATTATCTAAGTTTTCAAGAAGAACTTTATAAGCTACTGCAGTGTGTGTATCTAATAGGTAGTTATCTTTCTCATAGATAGCTTTGATAGTTTCTTTAGTTTGTTCATCATCAGCAAAACCAGCTTGGAATTTATCTTTAATCTTAGCAAGAACATCACCAGTAACTTCGAAGCGACCAGTCTCTTTTAAATCTTTCATTAGCTTAGCAATATATTCATTATCACAACCACTTACGTAGTAAAGTAGACGTTCTAAGTTACTAGAAATTAAGATATCCATACTCGGTGATACTGTTTTTAAGAAATCTCTATTTTTATCATATACACCAGTTGTTAGGAAATCATAAAGCACGTTATTGTTGTTACTTGCACAGATTAATTTGTTAACAGGTAAACCGATTTGTTCAGCATAGTAACCAGCAAGAATGTTACCGAAGTTACCAGTAGGTACAACAAAGTTTACTTTATCGTTTAATTTAATTTTATTTGAATTTACTAAGTCTAGATATGAAACAACGTAGTAAACTACTTGAGGAATAAGACGTCCGATGTTGATTGAGTTTGCACTTGATAATTTAATGTTTTTAGAAAGTAATTCTTTTTTGAATTCTTCATCAACAAATAGTTCTTTAATACCGCTTTGAGCATCGTCAAAGTTTCCGTGAATTGCACAAACTTTCGTATTTTTTCCTTCTTGAGTTTGCATTTGTGTTTTTTGTACTGTACTTACACCATCGTTAGGGTAGAAGACCATGATTTTTGTTCTATCTACATCCTTGAAACCTTCTAAAGCTGCTTTACCAGTGTCACCACTAGTTGCAGTTAGAATAAGAATGTCATTTTTATCTTCTACTTTAGTAAGTGCAGTTTTTGTTAGTTGTGGAAGAAGTGATAGACCAACATCTTTAAATGCACTAGTAGGTCCGTTGAATAATTCAAGTATATATCCATCTTTTAACTCTACTAGAGGAGTTATGTTTTCATGAGAGAATTTACCTCTATATGCTTCTTCAACACAGTTTTTAATTTCTTCATCGCTAAAGTCTACGAAAAGACGTAGAACGGCTTCAGCTACTTCATAGTAGCTTTTTTCTATCAATTTCTCTAAATCTAATTTATTCTTTCCTAAATCTCTTAAAACGAAAAGTCCACCTTCTTCACTTAAACCTTGAAGAATAGCTTCACTTGGATTTAATTTTCTATTAATATCTCTTGTACTTTCGTAAATCATTTAAAATCTCCTTGCTTTATCGTTGTATATATGATACAATGTTCTTTGTAAAAATACAAGTGTTTTTTATAAAAAGAACCTTAAAATTTTTTATAACTATAATTTTACACCAAAATAGGTTATAAAAACAGTCAAAATAATCAAAAAATGAAATTTTTTGAAAATTCTTGATATTAAATAATTGACATGGAAAAAATACTTGTTAAACTTTTGAATATGATTGAAAATAAAAATTGAATTTAGGAGAAAATAATTATGAAGATAGCGATTTTAGGATATGGAACTGTAGGTAGTGGAGTTTACGAGATAATAACAAATGGAAATACTGAAGAATTAAAGAAATTAGAAGTAAAAAGTGTCTTCGCTAGAAGTCGCGATAAAATGCATCTTGCTACTGATGATATTAATGAAATTATTAATGATGAGGAAATTTCGGTAGTAGTTGAATGTCTTGGAGGAATTAATCCTGCGTATGATTTTATCAAAAGATCTTTAGAGAATGGAAAACATGTAGTTACAGCAAATAAAGCTGTTGCTGCAAAATACTTAGACGAGTTTGTTGAATTAGCTGAGAAAAATAATGTGAAGTTTATTTTTGAAGCTAGTGTTGGTGGTGGAATTCCTTGGCTTGTAAACTTAGAAAGAACTAGACGTGTTGATGAAGTAAAACGTGTATATGGTATTTTCAATGGAACAAGCAACTTTATTCTTGATAATATGTATAGAAATAATCAAGAATTCGATTCTACACTAAAAACAGCACAAGAGTTGGGGTATGCAGAAGCTGATCCAAGTGCTGATGTTGATGGTGGAGACGTCGTGAATAAGATTATCTTAAGTAATGCACTTGCTTTCGATATTCATGTTCAACCTGATTTTCCTACATATTCTATGAGAAACATTACTAAAAATGATATTGATTACTTAAAACAATATGATTTAGCTGTTAAATATATTGGAGAAACAAATGTAGAAGACGGGAAATATGAAACTTCTGTAATGCTTTCTATTTTTGGGAAAGAATCTCAAGAAGCGGCAGTACCATTAAATAACAATATTATTTCTCTAGATGGATCGTTTATCGGTGAACTTAAGTTTTATGGACAAGGTGCTGGGAAATTTCCAACAGGGAATGCGATTGTTCAAGATATAGTTGATATTAATGAAGGATCAACAAGAGTTGATGTTGTAATTAAGAATAATCTATCTTATTCAGAAGAATTGACTAGAAGAAATTATCTAGTTCGTTCATCTGTAGAATTATCAGGGGAATTGATAGAAAGTGTAGAAGAATATAAAGGTAACTTCTATGTTAAAACAAAAGAAATTTCATTAAAACAACTTACTAATTTAGTTGCTGAAGTGAAAGAAAAAGATAGCAAATTTGTTGTTGCTAAGTTTCATAAATAATCTTAATATAAAATAAAATGATTATTAGAATTAAAATTTAGATTTTTCAGAAAATTAATTGATTTTTTTGTAAATAGTTATATAATATATATTAGTGATAAATTATACAAATAACATTAATAGAAAAAGGAGAAAAGATGGTTAGAGTATCAAAATTTGGTGGGAGTTCGGTAGCGAGTGCTGAACAGTTTAAAAAAGTAAAAAATATTGTGGAATTAGACGATGCACGTCGTTTTGTTGTTGTAAGTGCTGTTGGGAAAGCAAATAAGGAAGATAATAAAGTAACAGACTTATTATACCTATGTTATGCACATACTAAGTACAATATAAATTTTGATAATATCTTTAAAATGATTGAAGATAAATTTGTAGCAATCAAAAATGAATTAAATTTAAAATTCGATATTGAAGGAGAACTTGCTAAGTTAAAAGCGGAAATTAGTAAAGGAATTGATGAAGAGTACCTAGTAAGCCGTGGTGAGTATTTAACAGCATTATTAATGGCTGAATATTTAGGATATCACTTTGTTGATGCTAAAGACTTAATTTTCTATAATTATCAAGGAGAGATTGACTTTGAAAAAACTCAAGCAGCGTTTGATGCGATTGTAAAAGAGTATGATCGTCTTCTTATTCCTGGATTTTATGGAAGTAGACCAAATGGAGAAATTAAGATTATGACTCGTGGTGGAGGAGATGTTAGTGGAGCGATTGTTGCTAATATCGCAAATGCCAGTGTTTATGAGAACTGGACTGACGTATCAGGAATTTTAATGGCGGATCCTCGTATTATTGAAAATCCACATGAGATTAAAGTTATTAGTTATACAGAGCTTCGTGAACTTTCATACATGGGTGCAAGTGTTCTTCATGAAGAAGCAATCTTCCCAGTTCGTGATAAAGATATTCCAATCCAAATTCGTAACACAAATGATCCTACTGCTGAAGGAACTATTATCTCAGATAATAAACATCTTGATGAAAAACAAATTGTTACTGGGATTGCAGGGAAAAAAGATTTCTCAATTATTACGATTAAAAAACGTCACATGGCAAATGAAGTTGGATTAATTGGGAAAGCACTTAAGATTTTTGAAGACTTTAATGTTAGCATTGAGCATATTCCTAGTGGAATTGACTCATTCTCAGTAGTTGTTGAAACTGGTAATGTGAGACCATTTATTCACGAGTTAGTAGCTAAAATTAAATCTGTTTTAGAAGCGGACGAGATAAATGTAACTCACGAAATTTCACTTATCGCTACAGTTGGTGAGAGAATGAAAAATACAAAAGGATTATCTGGAAGATTATTCAAAGCTTTAGGGGAAGCTGGGGTAAATATTGCATTGATTTCACAAACTAATGATGAAATTAATATTATCGTTGGTGTTCATAACGATGATTATGAAAAAACTATAAATACTATTTATTCAGAATTCAAATAATATTAATGGCTTCTTATCTTACTTTAGATGAGAAGCCATTTCTTATAATGAATTATTTTTTGAGGTGAAAGTATGAAAATTTTACAGATTATGTGTCATCCTGATTATAATGGGGAACATAGAGTTTCTAATATCCTTGCGAAAATCGGTGAAGAGAAATTAGTTGTAGAAGGCTTTAGTAGTGTGGAAAAGATTAATTTATATGATCCGAGTGTTCATATTCCGGTTATGGATAAGTTTATGTTCAATTATGAAGGAGAAAAACTAACTGAAAAAGAACAATATGATAAAATTAGGCAAAAAGAGTTGTTGGCACAATGGAAAAATGCTGAAGCAGTTTTTATTTATATGCCGCTTCACAATTTTAACGTAGTATCAAAATTTAAAGATTATATTGATAATATAATGATAGTAAATGAAACTTTTAAATGTGAGGTAGAGTCTTTAATAGGATTAGATGATTCTAATAAACAAATAACCTTCATCATAACTAGTGGGGGAGAATTTGATAAGAATATTCAATATACTAATCTGGACTTTGCCGTTCAATATGTCAGGGGAATATTTAGCGTAATAGGAATTGATAAAGTTAAAGTTATAAGAGTAGAGGGCTTGGATTTAGCTTTCAATAATAAAGAAATAATAGTAGAGAAGGGTGTCTCTGATTTAAAAGAGTGGATAGAAGAATTTTCGAAAAAGAATAAAAAATAAGCTAAGAAGGAATAAGAGACTGTTTAATATGGTTTCTGATTCCTTCTTAGCTTTATTTAATATCAAATTCTAGTTGTTTTTCTTTTGAAGATAGAATTTTGAATTGACCGTTAGTTAGGTTAGCGATCCAATTTTCAAAGTTATCGTAGTCTTCTTGCATTACATAAATTGTATAAACGATTTTGTCAGTATATTCTAAGTTGTTCACGATGAAATTAGTTTTTCCAATTTCATATTCTATTTTTCCGTTTAGACTGTAATCTAATTCTAATCTAACTTCAAAAGCGTCTTTTCTTTCTACCAATGTTGCATTTTTTAGTGCGTTAATTACTCCACCACCATATGCACGAACTAAACCACCAGTTCCTAGCTTAGTTCCACCGTAGTACCTGATAACTGTGGCACAGACATTTTTAATTTCATTCTTTACTAGTACGTCTAACATTGGAGCGCCAGCAGTTCCACTAGGTTCTCCGTCATCATTGGCACGAGTTATTTCGTTATTATCACCATATACATAGCAAGAACATACGTGTGTAGCATCGTAGTGTTTTTTTTTCATTTTTTGAATAAATTCTCTAGCTTCTTCTTCGCTGTTGATTCTAATTAGATGAGTAATAAATGTAGATTTTTTTTCAACGAATTCATCGTATGAGTCTTCTTTAATTGTAATAAACTTCTTTGCCATAGTACCTCCTTTGTAATTTATAATTTGCTAAATTTACTATATTAATTATGATGTATTATAAATAAAATGTCAATAATTAGAATGTATTTCTCATTATACTACTTGACAAATTATACTATGCAATGTATAGTATTATGTGAAAGGAGATATTAGTATGGAAGCTCAATTAAAAAGAGGTTTATTGGAAATATGTGTTCTTGCTACTTTACGTAATTCTGAATCATATGGGTATAAAATTATAAAAGATGTTTCAAATGTAATTCCTATATCGGAATCAACGTTATATCCAATCTTAAAACGCTTGGAAGCAAACGATTGTGTTACCTCATATTCGGTGGAACATAATAGTAGACTAAGAAAATATTATAAAATTACAGATGTTGGTCTTAATAAAATTCAGGAATTTCTTATAGACTGGAAAGTAATAAGTAATGCACATAAATATATATTAGGAGATGAAAAACATGAATAAGACACAGTTTTGCGCTCTTTTGGGAAATAAATTAAAACCATATTTATCGCCAAAAGAGATGTATAAAACACTCAATTTTTTCGAAGAAATGATTGATGATCGTATTGATGAGGGCTTAAGTGAAGAAGAAGCTGTATCGCAATTAGGGGATATTAATATCATCGTTGATCAAATTTTAGATGAACATAATATTGAAAAAAAACAAACAAAATTAATATGGAGGTTTATACCACAAAAAATTTCTTCAGAGTTAGGATTTATTATTGGCGTATTATTATTTCCTGTTTGGATAACTATATTTGCTCTAGGTGCTAGTCTTTTTATAGTTATTCTATCTATAATATTTAGTATTGTGCTTACAATTATAGCTATTTTCATTGGTGGAATCTTATTAATATTAAAATCCCCATTTTATCTTATTTACGAAAGAAATATTTCGTATTTCTTAGACACTTTAGGATTTGGATTTGTTAATACAGGGATCGGTTTAATTGGTATTTATTGGTTGATAAAAATATATAAAAAATCACGTCGAGATGGTGTAAGTATTAGAACAATTTTCGTGAAGATTTTCAAAAAAGAGGTGTATATAAATGAATAAATTCATAAAAATTGCTGTTAGCTCTATAATTTTTGGAATAGTATTGATTGGATTAGCAACTTACTTAAATAATGGTCATATACCTAGATTTTCTTCTAATTCCGAGAAAAAGAATTATACTGTCTCAGTTAATGATGTTAAAAACTTAGATATAGATATCATTGATTCTGATGTAACTTTAGAAGAAAATACTTCTTCTAAAAACATAGAAATAGAATATTATACTGCTTTAGAACGTAAAGTTCGTATAGAACACACAGAAAATAAGTTGTCTATAAGAGAAAATAAAAATATTGTTGGTATTAATTTCAATATTTTTTCAGAAAAAAGAAAACTCATTATAAAAATACCTAAGTCTTCTAATATCGATATTAATTCGGAAAATAAAATAGGTGATTTTATTATAAAAGATCTAGATATTAAATCTCTTATGATAAATAGTAAAATTGGTGATGTATATCTAACTAATACTTCAACTTCTGATACGGAAATTAAGTTGGCAACTGGAAATTTAAAAATAGATAATTTAAAAAGTAAGAATAGTTCTCTAAAAATAAATGTTGCTACAGGAAATATAAAATTAAATAATATTAATGATTTAAAAGATATTAGTATTGATAATAAAACAGGAGATACAGATTTGTCATCATCAACAATAAAAGATATTAATATAACTAATAAACTAGGAAATATTAAGGTAAGTAATCTTCCTAGTGAAAGTTCAGATAATATTAACTTAAAAACAAATACTGGTAATATTACTTTAAGTAATATTACTGCAAATAATTCTATTACTCTTAAATCTATTGCAGGTGACATCATAGCTGAAATAAATGACGATGAGTCAAATTTCACAAATAGTTCAAATAAAAAGAAACAGTTATTCACTTCTTCGGAAACTGGAACTGTAAGTGTAAAATTTTCAAATAAATAATTAATATCCCATCAAAATTAGTTTTGATGGGATATTAATTATTTATTCTTAGTTATTATTTACATCGGTATTTTGATGAGTATTTGTTGAACTGACACCAGTTGTAGTATTTTGCTGTTAATTGCTATTGTTAGCAGTATTTTCAGTATTACTATTTTCATCAGGTCTGTTTTCATTACTTACGGTAATATCATTTTTTAAATCTTCTTTAGTAAGTCTTTCAGGAAGATTTGATAGTAAGTCTTCTGGTGACATTATTGTAAGATTTGTAGCTTGATATGTTTCTGGTAAGCGAAGATTGTCAATTTTATATTCTTTAAGTCCGATTGCAATATGTCCTTGATAATATATATTTAATAGGTCAGTTGCTTTTGGAAGTGACAAATCAAGATTACTTCTTAAGGCAGATGAAGCGTAAAGAAGTGATAATGGACGTGGATAGTAGTAATACACTCCATTATAAGTTACATCATAACCGTCAATTCTATGTGATACAATTTCGATATCATCATTGATAAACATCTTAATAGCTGAAGAAATTTGAGTTGTAGTTAAGTTATGTTCAACATTGTCACCAGCAATATTTATGACATCGTTAATTTTAGATAGCGCGTTTAAACTTTTTGCTTTATCAATAAGAGCGTGGATAGCTTGTAGTTGACGTTGACCACGTTCTATATCACTATCATAATATCTACTACGTGTAAATGCAAGTGCTTGTTCACCGTTCAGTGTGTGCCAACCTTTTTTTAATTTAACAGTATTTTCTTCACCATTGGCATTTTGCTCATCCATGTCAAATGGAACATATAAATCGATTCCTCCAAAAGCATCAACTGTTTGTTCGAATGCTTTAAAGTTTATTAATACATAGAAGTTAATCGGTGTATGTAATAAGTTTTCTACTGCATTAGTAGTTCCTTTAACATCATTATAAGCATGAGCATGAGTGATTTTATCATAGAAATAAGCACTATCATTATGTTCGTCGTCTTTTTCTCTCATAAGGCTAAGTGAATCACGAGGGATACTTACCATATCCATACGTTTCTTGTCTTTATTAACAGTTGCTAAAATCATCGAATCTGTTCTACTATCTTCGCGAGTCTGCCCTTGAGCTTTACGATCATCATTCATATCAATACCCAGGATTAAGACAGAGAATTTCTTGAAGTTAGGATCAACTTCTTTTAAATAATCTACATTCTTATACCCTTTTTGAGCAGAGCTAGAAAAGTTATAAATTGTATATGCGGTAAAGCCACCGATACCAAGTATTAATAATGTTAAAATTGCATATAATATTTTTTTAAGACCTCTTTTTTTAGGAGGTTCGCCTCCATTTTTATAAGAGGATGTACTAATTCTTTTACGTCTAGACATTTTTTCTTCCATTTAATATTAGACCCCTTTTTTTCATTTAACTTTCTTATTATACTACATATTTAGACTAAACGCTATAATATTGCGGAAAATTACTGAAAAAAACTTGATAATTTAGCAGATTAATAGTGAAAAGAAAGTTGGAATTCTTTGAAATTTTCAAATATTTGTAATAAAATAAAATAGTAAGTATATAAAAATAGGAGTATATTATGCCAGAATTACCAGAGGTTGAGAATATAAAATTCGGACTTGAAGAAGTAGTAATAAATAAAAGAATTGTTAATATAACTTATTCTAATGTTGTTGAAGATAGTCACAAAATAGGTAAAATGGCTATTGTTAAGCAAGAACTTAGCTTTTTTTCAGATAATGTCAAAGGTAAGGAAATTGAAAAGTTATCACGTAGAGGAAAATATTTATATTTCACATTAAATGAAGGATATATAATAACTCATTTTGGAATGACTGGGGCATTCTTTTTAGTTAAGGATATAGCTGAAATTACCAATAAAAATTATTATAAGCATCAGCACGTAATCTTTGAATTATCAACGGGTGAAAAGCTAGTTTATAGTGATATAAGAAGATTTGGAGAGCTTAGGTATATTGATGAAATAACGAGATTTAAACCATTTTTAAATCTTGCTCCTGAGCCTTTTGATAAAAATACAAAAAGTTACTTCTTAAACAAACTGGAAGAAAATAAATATAAAGACCAATCCATAAAAGCATTACTCTTAGAAGGAAATGTTTTTTGTGGTTGTGGTAATATTTACGATTGTGAAGTTTTGTATCGTCAAAAAATTCATCCTCTGACGAAGGCCAGTGAATTATCAAAAAAGAAAAAAGAAAGTTTATTTAAAGAACTAGTAGATATTTTAGATCTTGCAATAAAAGAAGGGGGATCTACAATTTCGGATTATGTTCACACTGATGGGGGTGAAGGTAATATGCAAAACTTTCATCAAATCTATGGTAAGAAACTCTGTCCTCGAGGTCACGATGTGGAAAATATTACAATAAAAGGGCGTTCAAGTCACTTTTGTCCTATTTGTCAAAAAAGAAAATAAGAAGGAGAATCAATGGATAGTAGAATAGAATTTTTAAAGAAATATATAAGTATAGTCATAGGATCGTTAATTTTTGCAGCGGGATTAGAATTTTTCTTAATTCCTAATAATATATTAGATGGAGGGGTAATCGGGGTATCTATTATTGCACGTCATTATTTGGGATTACCGTTAGGATTGTTTATTTTCTTATTCAATATCCCATTCTTATATTTAGGATATAAGCAAATAGGTAAAGGATTTGCAATAGCATCTATTTTCGGTATTATAATACTTTCTGTAGCAACGTCATATTTTCATAGTATTCCACCACTTGTTACAGATCCATTTTTAGCATGTATTTTCGGGGGGATAATACTTGGAATAGGTGTAGGATTAGTTATTAGAAACGGTGGTACGTTAGATGGAAGTGAGATGTTTTCTATCTATGCTACAAAGAAATTACCGATTTCTGTAGGAGAAATGGTCCTTGGGATAAATGTTATTATCTTCATTGCTTCTGGATTTGTATTCACGTGGGAAGCGGCATTATATTCTATGATAAGTTATTTCATAGCATCTAAAGTTATGGATATCGTTATTGAGGGACTAAATGACTCTAAATCGGTTATGGTTATTACAAGTAACTATCAAGTAATAAGTCAAGAAATTCAAGACCGCTTAGGTCGTGGTGTGACATTATTACATGGTGAAGGTGGTTATTCAGGACAAGAAACAAAAATCATCTTTTGTGTAATCACTCGTATTGAAGAATCGAAACTTAAAAAAATAGTCTTTAAGAATGACAAAAATGCATTTCTATCAATTGGAACGGTTAGTGAAGTAAGTGGAGCTAACTTTAAGAAAAAAGATATACACTAATAAATTTCCTTTGCAGGTTTTTCTGCAGAGGATTTTTTTATGATATAATGGTTATAAAGAGGTGAGAATTATGGAAGAATTATATAATTATCTTACTAAGAGTGAGAGGGTATATTTATTAGAAAGAAGAAAAACAGTAAAATGGTGGCATATTCTACTAGACCTTGTTGGACTGCTATATTTTGCTGGAGCATATGGGGAAGATAAAATCCATGATTGTTATCTGGTTAAGTTTGAAAAACATTGGGAAATACTAGTGTGTAAAAAAGGGAAAGCACTAGAAAAAATTAAGCTTAAAGATAAATTTGAATTAGAAAAGAATTTTCTTTGTGATGGTTATAAGTATAAAGTTCACAATGAAATTACGCATGAAATATACAACTATTTGAAATATTCATGCTAGCATGAGCAAAATTTGTCTAAATATGTTATAATAGACTGATGAATTTTTTAAAGGATAATAAAATGAAAATCAAAGAAATAATAGTAGTAGAAGGAAGAGATGATACCAATAGGGTCAAAGAAGCAATAGATTGTGATACATTTGAAACTAATGGTTCTGCCTTAACTAAGAAAAAAATAGAACGTCTAATCTTTCTGGAAAAAACAAGAGGACTAATAGTTTTAACGGATCCTGATTATGCAGGAAAAAGAATTAGAAGTATAATAGAAAAAAACATCCCGACGGCAAAACATGCATATATTTCAAATAAAAAAGCTGTAGATAGCAAAGGGAAAATTGGAATAGAAGCTGCGAGTAAAGAAGACATTATTGCGGCTATAAAAAATCATTATACACCGATGGATGAGGTGAAAAATGATATAAGTAATGAAATGTTGATAGAGTTAGGTTTAGTAGGAGGATCTACTTCAAAAGTTCTAAGAGAAGAACTTTGCGAAAGATTAAATATAGGATATACCAATGCTAAACAATTATTAAATAAACTTAATATGTATAATATTTCTAAAGAACGTTTATTAGACGAAATGACAAAAATAAGTAAAGGATTAAAATAATGATAGGAACACCTAAAAAAACTTTTGAGATACTAAAAAAACACGGATTCACGTTTAAGAAGAGCCTAGGACAAAACTTTTTAATAGATGCGAATATCTTAAATAGAATTGTTGATGGAGCTGGAGTGAATGAAAATGTGGGAGTAATAGAAATTGGACCTGGGATTGGTTCTCTTACAGAAGCACTAGCTAAAAAAGCTAAGAAAGTAATATCATTTGAAATAGATGGTAGACTTTTACCGATTTTATCTGAGACACTTGCTGATTATCCTAATGTTGAGATTATTAATAATGACATCTTAAAAGTTGATGTTGATAAAATAATCGCTGAGAAGATGTCAGATTGTGAGAAAATCATGGTAGTAGCAAACTTACCTTACTACATTACAACTCCAATTTTAACTCATTTAATCGAAAATACTGAGAAAATCGATGGTTATGTAGTTATGATGCAAAAAGAAGTTGCTAATAGATTAAATGCCAAGGTAGGAACAAAAGATTACAACTCATTAACGATTTTATTAAATTACTACACTGATGTTGAGTATCTATTTACTGTACCGAAAAAAGTATTTGTACCTGCACCGAATGTTGAGAGTGCAGTTGTAAAAATTATGACGAAAGAAACTCGCGAATTTGAAACTGATGCTAAGTTCTTTAAATTCGTTCGTTCATGTTTTGTACAACGTAGAAAGACTCTACTTAATAATTTAATTTCGAGTTATGGTAAGGATAAAAAACAAGATTTACAAAATGCTTGTGTGGACAGTGATATTGAGCCGGGTAGAAGAAGTGAAACTCTAAGTTTAGCAGAATTCTATAATCTATATAATAACTTAACAAATAATAGTTTAATCTAAGGAATAAAATATGGAAGAATTAAAAACTATAATAACAGAATTTAGGGGAAAAAGAGGTTGGGAAAAGTATGATACTTTAGAAAGATTTTCTAAAAGTATTTCTATAGAAGCGGCAGAATTACTAGAACATTTCCAGTGGAATGAAGAAGGAGATAATATTCAAGAGATAAAGGATGAACTTGCAGATGTTCTAATTTATGCTCTTGCAATGTGTTATCATTTAAATGAGGATCCGAAGAAGATAATAAAGGAAAAACTAGTTGATGTCGCAAGACGATATCCAGAAAAATAAAGAGGAAGAGGTGTGAGTAATGCTCATACCTCTTTTATGCAATATGAAAATTAATCTATATAAAAAAAGTAGCCCTTCATTAGGACTACTTTTTAAAGTTTTTAATATTACTATCGACTAGTTTTAGTTTTTAAGACGCGTACTTCTTTACCTTTGTAGAACATTGCGTAAAGAACAGTTACTCCAATAGTGATTACCGCGCAAAGGATATAGATTCCTCTGTATGATAGAATTCCATGAACAGTACCTAGAGCGTAAGGTCCAAATCCTAGACCAAGGTCTAATCCGATAAAGTAAGTAGAAAGTGCAATACCTACTTTAGTAGAATCAACAAGTTTTAAACAAACTGCTTGTCCGTTTGACATGAATGTTCCATAACCTAAACCGATTAATGCACCAGAGAATAGTAACATGAAGCTACCATTTGTGAAACTTAACATTAATAAACCTAAAGTTAAGAATACGAAACTTGGATACATAACTGCATTTTCACCACGAGCATCGAAAATACGACCTGCGAA
Organism: Gemella sp. 27098_8_149; assembly: GCF_041433745.1. Lineage (NCBI taxonomy): Bacteria > Bacillati > Bacillota > Bacilli > Caryophanales > Gemellaceae > Gemella > Gemella sp. 27098_8_149. Next base: position 71,416 of record NZ_JAPWCB010000004.1, read on the forward strand.
TGGACGAGTAGCTGTAATAATAAGTGCATATACTACAAAGAAGAAAGCTCCTGCAGTAGCTAGGTTTAAGCTATCAGCATAAATTGATAAGAATCCTAGTACACTTGAATATGCTAAACCTATTAAGAAGGCTACAGTAGAGATAAATAATACTCTGTATTCAATAAATGTATTTAATGACCAACTGTTTAGTAATTTTATTTGTTTTTCATCTAATTGAATATTTTTTACTGGGAATAAGAAACAAGCAATTGTAACCGCAACTGATAATACAATTGCTAAGATGATAACTGCGTTGAATCCAGTAATTGGTAGTAATAACATACCGATAAATGGTCCGATAGCAGCGGCTAAACTTGTGCTTAAACCGTAGTAGTTAATACCTTCACCATTACGTGTTTTAGGAATGTATGCTGTAACAATTGCGTTTGCTGCAGTAGAAATAGTTCCATAAGCAAATCCATTTAAGAAACGAACAGTATCTAAAATAATAATGTTTGATGAAATTAAATATGCAGCAGTTGTAATTAAGTAAATTAAAGCACCAAATCGTAAGATCTCTTTACGACCGATGATTTCTAATTTCTTACCGATATAAAGACGAGCGACAAGTGTTCCAATAATGTAAATACCTGCGGCAAAACCTGCTTGTGCTGCAGTAGCACCTAATTCAGCAGTTGCATACTTAGCTGTAATAACTACAAAACAATAATAAATTAAAAATACGATAAAGTTAATTGTAGTTATTGTAATAAATCCTTTGTTAAATAATTTTTCTCTTTCTATAGCTGAATGGCTATCCATAAAAATTCTCCTAACTTATTTTTAATAACATATATTAATAATACTCCTATGAAAATGTATTTTCAAGTGTAAATTTTCATAAAATTGATATATTTTCAATTTTATTTTCATGAAAAATACAATTAATGAGAAGTAATATATTCTCTATATATAACAATAATATCAATGGTTTAGGAGGTGTATTAATTTTAAAATACTAATTTTACAGTTATGAAAACGACTTATTTTCATAGTTTTCAAAAATAAATTTGAATGTGAATTAATATAAGTAATACAGAAGTATTAAATAAAGTTGGGTTAATATATTTATAATATTTTTTTTGAAAATAGTTTATCATGAGGAGATTAAGTAGTATGGTTTTACATAATGAAATATAGTGTTTTTTGAATTATCAGAATTTTTATATTTTTTTTGAAAAAACATATTGACAATAAAAAAAAGTGTTGCTATAATGTAAACAAGAATTAAACGTAAAGGAGAAAAAAGATTTATGAAACTGTATCAAGTTGACACGCTACAATTAAATATTCGTTGGCAAAGCCACTAGATACTGAGTCGATCTTGTTTCTTTTTAACATAGATACGACTCTCAGGTGAGAAGTAAGTATCTATGTGGATTATTTGTGATGGAAAAATCGAGGCCACATAGAAATATCTAGGTGGTTTTTTATATTATTAAAAATTATACGTAAGGACCACTAGATATATGCTAGTGGTCTTTTTATATAGATACGCTTCTAAAATTTGATTACAAAAAATATTATTATAGATAAAAGTAAAAGGAGATTATTAAAATGAAAGTAAATAAAATTTTTGTAGCATTCGCGGTATTATTAGTTTGTGTATTAGGTTATGGATTCTTCTCTAGTAAAAAAGGTGAAGAAACTAAAAAAGTTGATAATAAAGAAGTGAAAGTAGGGGTACTTCAATTACTTAGTCACCCAGCTCTTGACCAAATTTACAAAGGTTTAGAAGATGGACTGAAAAAAGAAGGATATGAAGTTGGTAAGAATTTAAAAATTGATCTTCAAAATGCTCAAGGTGATCAAAGTAACTTAGCTAGTATGGGTCAAAAATTAGTTACAGATAACAACGATATTTTAGTAGGTATCACAACACCAGCTACTTTATCATTATCAAATGCAACTAAAGATAAACCAATCATCATGGGTGGTATTACTTATCCAGTTGAAGCAGGATTAATTAAAGCTGAAGATAAACCAGGAAACAATATTACTGGTGTTAGTGATAGAACTCCAATTAAACAACAACTTGAAATCATGAAAAAAGTTTTACCTAACATGAAAAAAGTTGGTATTCTTTATACAGCTAGTGAAGATAACTCTGTAAAACAAGCTCAAGAAGCTGAAAAATTAGCTAAAGAATTAGGATTAGAAGTTAAAGTTTCAACAGTAGCTAATACAAATGATATTCAACAAGTAACAGAAAGTCTTGCTTCACAAACTGATGCAATCTTTGTTCCAATCGATAACACAATCGCTAGTGCAATGGCAACAGTAGTAAAAGTAACAGACGCTAAGAAAATTCCAGTATTCCCATCTGCAGACACAATGGTAGCTGATGGAGGACTTTTAGGACTAGGTGTTGACCAATATCAAATCGGTGTTGAAACAGCTAAAGTTGTAGCTAAAGTATTAAAAGGTGCAGATACTAAAGATATGCCAATCGTACTTGCTAATGAAGGTGTTATCTACCTAAATGAAGCAAAAGCAAAACAATTAGGAATTGAAATTCCAAAAGAAATTAAAGATAAAGCAAAAGTAGTAGATAAAAAATAATATTATTGATATTATATTATTAAGAAGCTATTTGAATTATAAATAATTAAAAGGAGCGACTCATCAAATCAATAGAAAAAATTATTGTTTATGAGTCGCTCTAAATTATATAAAATCAAATTAGAAGAAATATTAAATTAAAGAGGTGCAGGATGGATTTATTTATTTCAGCGATTTCTCAGGGGATGCTGTGGGGAATATTATCGCTTGGATTGTTTATAAGTTTTAGAGTTTTAAATATTGCGGATATGACTACTGAAGGTGCATATCCTTTAGGAGCAGCTGTCTGTGTTATTTGTATACACAATGGAATTAATCCTATTGTAGCTACATTAGTTTCTATAGTGGCAGGTATGCTAGCAGGTCTTGTTACTGGATTCTTAATTACCGTTTGTAAAATCCCAAGTTTACTTGCAGGAATCTTAACAATGACTGCATTATTATCGGTGAACCTTAGAATTATGGGTAGACCAAATTTAAGTTTAATCAATAAAGATACAATTTTCAGTAAGATTCAAGGATTAAACTTACCAACTCATTATGATACTGTATTTGTTGGAATTATTCTTTCTGGATTAATTATTATCGCTATGTCTTTATTCTTTTCAACGGAATTAGGTCAGAGTTTAATTGCAACAGGAGATAATGAGAAAATGGCAACAGCATTAGGGATTTCTACAAAAACAATGACGATTTTAGGATTAATGCTTGCTAATGGAATTATTTCTTTAGCTGGTGCAATTTTAGCACAAAATAATGGTTATTCAGATGTAAATAGTGGTATTGGAGTTATAGTAGTAGCTTTAGCAGCAATTATTATAGGGGAAGTAATCTTCAAAGATGTAGCTTTCACGTCAAGGTTAATTTGTGTAATTTGTGGTGCTATAATTTATAGATTACTGCTAGTTGGTGTGTTAAAATTAAATATTATTGGAGCAAATGACTTTAAACTAGTTTCAGCTCTAGTAATTGCTATATTCTTAACACTACCTCAATTAAAATTAAAAGCTAAGAGAAAGGATGCGTAGAAAATGTCATTTATAAAAATTAATAAAATAGATAAAACATTCTTTCCTGGAACTATTAGAGAGCAACATGCTTTAAAAAATGTTAGTCTTGAAATAAAAGATGGTGATTTTATTACTATTCTTGGTGGAAATGGAGCAGGGAAATCAACTTTTCTTAATGCCTTAGCGGGTTCGTTCTCATTAGATGGTGGAGAAATCTTAATAGAAGGAAAAGATGTAAGTAATATAGTAGAACACAAGAGAGCTGGATTTATTAGTAGAGTTTTCCAAAATCCACTTGATGGAACAGCTCCTCGTATGACTGTTGCACAGAATATGTCTTTAGCACTACGACGTGGTAAAGTTAGAGGTTTTAAACCAGGGACTACGAAAGAAGATAGAAAGCTTTTTAAAGAGTTACTAGCGACTTTAGACTTAGGACTTGAAGACAGATTAGATAGTGAGATGGGATTATTGTCTGGAGGGCAACGTCAGGCTATTGCACTTTTAATGGCGACTATGACAACTCCAAAACTTTTACTTCTTGATGAACACACTGCAGCATTAGATCCTAAAACACAGAAGAAAATAATGGAGCTTACTCGTGAAAAAATAGAAGAGAAAAAGTTAACTGCCTTAATGATTACTCATAATATCCAAGATGCGGTGAAATACGGTAATAGAATTATAGTGCTGCACCGTGGTGAATTAGTTCGAGATATCAGTAAAGAAGAAAAAGAAAAACTAGATGCAAAAGCATTATATGAGTTACTTTATAATTTAGAAGAAAGTGAATAGAACCTCATGGGGGTGACTTAACAAAATTGAGTTTAAGTCGCTCTCTTTTTCATTTAAGATTCATCTTTTTACTTTATAATATATAGTAAATGAAATTATAAAAGGGTTGGCTCAAAAGACCTGAATTTTAACAAAGCGACTCAACAAAATCTTGTTTCTTAAGAAATCACAATTTTGAGTCACTCCCTTTACATTTATATGTGAATTAAGTAAAATATAGTAGAAATTTAGTATAAGGAGATTGTTATGAAGATTCTTGTTGTTGAAGATGAACGCGATTTGAATAGAATAATTACTAAACATTTAAAGAAAAATAATTACAGCGTAGATAGTTGTTTTGATGGTGGGGAAGCATTAGATTTTGTGAGTTATAGTGAGTATGATTTGATTATAACCGATATAATGATGCCGAATGTTGATGGCTATGAGTTTATCGAAAGGCTTCGTGAGAGTAAAAACAATACACCAGTTATTATGTTAACTGCTAAAGATACTTTAGAGGATAAAATCGTCGGTCTTGATAGTGGAGCTGATGATTATATAGTTAAGCCGTTTGAATTTGATGAATTACTTGCTAGAATAAGGGTTTTAATGAGACGTAACTATGGTCTAGCAACTAATGTTATTCAAGTCGACGATGTTGTACTGGATATCTCCAAAAAACAAGTTACTAGAAATGGTGAGAATATAGGATTAACAGGTAAAGAATATGAGGTATTAGAGTATCTTATGAAGAATAAAGAGAGTATCTTGAGTCGTGATCAGATTCTTAATCATGTTTGGGATTATGATTATGATGGCGCTTCGAATATAGTAGATGTAATTATAAAAAATATTAGGAAAAAACTAGATAATGGAACGGATAAAACTATTATTTATACTAAAAGGGGGCTAGGATACTTTGTTAAATAAAATTAAGAAATTATCGATATTTCCATTTAGAAAAGTATCATTAACTTTCAAAATCACTTTATGGTATACAACATTTATAGTTTTATTAATAGGCTCACTGATAGTTGGGACATTTTTAGTCAGTGATAGTGTTGTTGAAAAAAATAGTGAAAAGAAATTGATAGAAGAGGTAGCTGAAATCGCTAGCGGATCTGATAAGTTTACCCCGTATGAAGATGGAGTGACCTTGTCTGTTTATGATAAAGATGGAAATCTCATTGCAGGTTCTGTACCTAGAAATTTTAAAGTTAATGATTTTAGTCTAGGAGTTATTTCTGAATATAAAGATGTAAACAATAATAAGTATTTATATTATGATTCAGAAACTAGTTCTGCTAGATTAGGGAATGGGAAATATGTGAGAGGTATAGTACAAGTTACTAATAACATTAACGGTTGGATATTACCGTTAATTATTGGTGTGGGTAGTCCATTTGTCATTTTAGTTATAATGTATGGAGGATACTTGATAATAAGGAGTTCATTGAAACCTGTAAGAGATATGACCGAAACTGCGGATGCTATCGCAAAAAGTAATGATCTTAGTAAAAGAATTTCTATAGAAGATGGAGCTGATGAAGTTCACAAGTTAGGTAAAGTTTTTAATGAAATGTTAGAAACTCTAGAAAATTCATCGAAAAGAGAACGCCAATTCAGTTCGGATGTATCACATGAACTTCGTACGCCAATTTCTGTAATTATGGCAGAAAGTGAATATGGAGCTAAATATACAGATTCTATAGAAGATGCTAAAGAATCATTTGATGTAATAGAAAGACAAAGTAAAAGAATGACTTCTATGATTAATCAAATTTTAGAATTATCTAGACTAGATAGTCGTTTAGAGATTCCAAAGGAAGAACTTCTTCTATCGGATAAAATAAAACATACATTAGAAGACTATAAAATTTTATTCGATAATAAGAATATAAAATTATCTATAAATATAGAAGAAAATATCGTAGTTCATGCAAATGAAGCTTTAATTATGAGAATGATAGATAACTTATTATCTAATGCTTTGAAATATGCGGAAACAGAAGTAACAGTTTGTCTAGCCAAAAGAAATAGAATAATTATTGAAGTTTCTGATGATGGAATAGGAATAAATGATACTGAGAAAAAACATATTTGGGACAGATTTTATAAAGTAGATAAATCTAGAACTACGACAGAGGATAATTCTTCGGGGTTAGGGTTATCTATTACGAAAAAAATAGTGGAATTACATGATGGGAAAATAGCGGTATTAGATAATAAACCAAAAGGAACAAAATTTGTAGTGAATATATAAGAATAATGAAGCACATCTTTGAAATAGGAAGGTGTGCTTTTAATATTTTAGAAAATTTTAAAATATTAAAAATCTTCATTTAGCGTTCATAAAACGAAGATATAATAAAAATATCAAAAGGAAAGAATAAAAATGAAATCTTCATTTAGCGTTCATAAAACGAAGATATAATAAAAATATCAAAAGAAAAGAATAAAAATGAAATCTTCATTTGAAATTCATAAAAGAAATATAAAATAAGAATATAAATAAAAAGAGGTAAATTAAAAATGACAAAAAATATTAATAACAACGAAATCGAAACAATTGAAGGAACTTATGTTGAAACTATCGAAAATGATAATCAATATAATGAACAACCTACAAAAGTAAAAAGAAACTTTTTAAAACCATTAATTATCGGAGCGTTAGCTGTTGTAGTGACAAGTGGAGTTGGAGCTTATGCTTATGATAAATATGAAACTGCGCAAAGAACTAAAATTCAAGATGCTTACTCAAATATTAAGTTGAATACAGAAAATCAAACTAATTCAAATGATAATAACAATAGTGGAAATAATAGCTCAAATAATAATACTCAAAACAACAATTCACAACAAAATACTCAAAATGTAAAATCCCAACAAGAGATTCGCTCAATTGTAGCAGAAGCAATATCAGTACCGGAGCAAAATATTAAGTTTGTAAAAATTAAACCTAAATATGATGATGATTACGCACCACAAAATAATGGAGTATCTTTATATGTTTATAAAGTTGAAGCAAAAGCTAATGGATTAGAATATGATGTAGTAGTAGATGCTGTATCAGGGAAAGTATTAAAAGTGAAAATTGATGACTAGAAAAACTAATATTTTAATCTTCATCTAAAATTCATAAAGGAAATGTATAATAAAAATATAAAGAAAAAAGAGGGAAATAAAAAATGACAGAAAACAATAGAAAAAGAAACTTTTTAAAACCATTAATTATTGGAGCGTTAGCTGTAGTAGTAACGGGTGGAGTAGGTGCTTATGCATATGATAAGTATGAAACAGCACAAAGAGCTAAAATTCAAGAAGCATACTCGAATGTAAAAATGAATGTCGGAAATCAGACAAATCAAAATAATAATAACAACAATAGTAACAAAGGGGATAATGGTTCAAATAGTAATTCGCAAAATACTGACCAATCTTCTAATGTTCAAAATAATAATAACAATAATAGTACTCAACAAAATACACAAAATGCAAAATCACAACAAGAGATTCGTACTATAGTAGCGCAAGCAATTTCAACTCCTGAGCAAAATATTAATTTTGTAAAAGTTATGCCTGAATATGAGGATGACTATGCATACCAAAATAATGGAGCACCTTTATATGTTTATGATGTAGAAGCTCGTGCAAATGGGTTAGAATATGATGTGGTAGTAGATGCTGTATCAGGAAAAGTACTAAAAGTAGAAATAGATAACTAATAAAAAGAACTGATAATCTAGAAAAAAAAACTAGGTTATCAGTTTTTTATATTTATAGAAGCGGTTTTACATATAAATTGAACGTTGTTTTCACTTCAATAATATTCATTTATTTTTTGTTATTGTTATAAACATAATAGCCAATAAAAATAGCGGCTATCAGATATAAATTAAAATTAGGATTAGCAATATAAAAAAGCATAGCCTTATAAGATAGACGCATTAGTAATCCTTGAATAATCGATGGTGCAAAAAGTAAAACTAGGATTATAGAATTATCCATTTTTCTTGCTAAGAATATTATAAAAATTAATATTAGTAGAAGAATTAGTATTGCTAAATACCTATTTACAATAATATTAAATGCAGTTGGAAATTTGAAAGGATTAAAAAATATCAATAAAGCTATTACTAATACCAATATTGTAATTATAGTATTTTTAGTGCGTTCATCAAGTTTGCTTCTGTTAGTATACATAAAAATATAACTTAGATAGAATCCACCAAAAATTAAGACTCCAACAATAGCTGCTTCTAATAAATTTAAAGCCATGAAAGGATTAGCTAATATTGGTGATAGATAAAAAAGTATATATATACCAGTTGCTATTAGTAAATTACGTTTAAAAACAGTCATATGATCTCCTTATTTATTTTATTAATGCAGTTAAAGCATAGGCAACAAAAGAAAATACTATTATAAGAAGTATTAAAACTAAAGCACTTGAATTAAATATAAAAAATAAAGGAAGTGCTAAAATAATGCTTAGAAGCGGTGTGTAAATTGTTCTCTGTCCTAGGAAGGTAACTAACATTGTGATTGCAAATGAAGAAAATCCATAAGCTAATATCAAAATAAAACCAGCTTTATCACTAGTTCCATTATAAAATTTCAAAAAAAGTAAGGGAACAATATAGTATAAAATACTAGTAAGTAAAAATGTCCCTAATAATGTTTTTCTTTGCATGATAAAATCTCCATAAATATTGTTTATATTATTGTAATATTTTATGTAGTATAAGTCTAGTAATATAACAAAAGTAATAAAAAAATATTTATTGAACCGAGTAAAATATTTTCGGATATCCCTTGTTAAAATGAAATAATTAGAGTAAAATAAATATAATAACAATACAAAGGAGAACTATAATTATGTCAAAAGTTCATGTTTTTGATCATCCATTGATCCAACATAAATTATCTTTCATTAGAGATAAAAGAACGGGTTCTAAAGACTTTAGACAACTTACTAACGAAGTAGGTTCTTTAATGGCTTATGAAATCACTCGTGATCTTCCACTTGAGGATGTTGAAGTAGAAACTCCAATACAAACTACTACTTGTAAACGTCTTGCAGGTAAAAAGATTGTATTCGTTCCAATTCTACGTGCAGGATTAGGAATGGTAGATGGATTAATGAATTTAATCCCATCTGCGAGAGTAGGTCACGTTGGATTATATCGTGATCCAGAAACTCTACAACCACATGAGTATTTTGTTAAAATACCTAGCAATCCAGAAGAACGTCACTTCATCGTTGTTGATCCAATGTTAGCAACTGGTGGTTCTGCGATTGCGGCAATCAACTCATTAAAACAACGAGGAGTTACTGATATTAAATTTATGTGTTTAATAGCAGCTCCAGAAGGTGTGAAAGCATTACATGAAGCACATCCAGATGTAGATATTTTTATCGCTGGTTTAGATGAAAAACTAAATGATCATGGATACATTGTCCCTGGATTAGGGGATGCTGGAGACAGAATCTTCGGAACTAAATAATAGTAGGTTATTTTTAATTAAATCATATAAAATTTAAGAAATCGCTAGCAAATATTATAAAATCATATTATAATATGATTATGTATTTCTAATTTTTTATATTACAACAGATTTAGAAATCTAAAAGTTACTTAAGAAAAGAGGTGAGGGGAATATATGGAAAAACACACATATCTTATTACCAAATTATTTGGCTATGATATAACGGTTAATATTCCTAGTGTAATCACAACTTTAATAACAGTATTACTTACCTTTGTTATTGTGATGTTTCTAACTAGTAGAATAAAATTAAGACCAGATAGTAAACGTCAAAATGCGGTTGAATTACTTGCGTATTTCGTTAGTGATAATGTCATCAAAGGTAATGTTAACTGGAAAAAATATGGTAAAGGATTATGGGCGACAGCTCTAACAATTATTTCACTTGTTGCAGTAGCAAATACTATAGGTGTTTTAATAGAAGTTAGTTACAATGAAGTAGTTTATGTCAACTCTGTAACTGCGGATCCAACATTTACTTTCTCTCTTGCATTATTAGTGATTGTCTTTACTCATTTTGCAGGAATTAAGTATAAAGGAGTTAAACACTATTTTGGTACATATACTTCTTCAGGTATAGGTATTACACCATTCAAGGTTATTGAAGAGTTCACAAACTTAATGACTTTTTCAATGCGTTTATTCGGTAATATCTATGCAGGTGAAATATTATTAGCACTATTAGCTACACTTACAACAGTAGGATTCTTTGGTGCAATAGCTGGTATGGCAGGATTAGTAGTATGGAAAGGATTCTCTTTATTTATAGGATTTATCCAAGCATACATCTTTACTGTCTTAACATTTATTTATTTATCACATAAAATTAGTGATGAACACTAATTTAAAAAATGCACTAAAAGTGCAAAAATCTAATAATTAATAAAATTCATTTATTATCCAAGGAGGAAAATATAATTATGGTAGAATTAATTGGAGCAGGTTTAGCAGCAGGTTTAGCAGCAGTTGGTGCTGGTATCGGTAACGGATTTTTATTCGGTAAATTTATCGAAGGTGTATCTCGCCAACCAGAATTAGAGTCAAGATTAAAATCAAATGCTTTCGTATTATTCGCACTTGTAGAAGCAGTACCTATCTTAGCTATCGTTATTTCATTCGTTATCTTAGCTAAATAATTTAGTATAATACTGTAAACAAAAGAACTATGAAGAATAGGAGCATTTAGTAAATGGAAAATTTAGTATTTTTAGCTACTGAACACTCTTCTCATCAAGGTTTTAATCTAGGAAATATGGCTATTAACATTGTAGCTGTATTAATCTTATTAGTATTACTGAAAAAATTTGCTTGGGACAAACTTATTGATATGTTAGATGAGCGTCAAAAATTAGTTGAAGGTCAACTTGATGATGCAGCTAGAAATCAAAAAGAAGCTTTAGTTTTACTTGAAGAAAATCAAGAAAAATTAAAAAATGCACAAAAAGAAATTAAAGTTATGATGGAAGAAGCTCGTGAACAATCTAAGATTGAAAAACAAGCCATTCTTGAAGAAGCTCGCAAACAAGCAGAACAATTAAAAGTAAATGCTCAAAGAGACATTGAGGACGAGAAGAAAAGAGCACTTGAAGAAATCAACAAACAAATCGCTGATTTATCAGTGCTTGTAGCTTCGAAAATTTTAGAAAAAGAATTAGATGGCTCAACACAAAGTGAATATGTTGATAAAGTCATTAAAGAGGTAGGGGTGAAATAATGAGTAAGTCAGTATTAGCTAATAAAATTGGATATTCATTATTTGAAGTTGCAAAAGAAAATAACACACTAGAAGAAGTTTCTTATGAGTTAAAGGAAGTTGCAAAAGTAGTTAATGGAAACTCTGATTTTGTTACATTGATGAACAACCCTAATTTAGAAAAAATAAGAAAAATTAACTTGATTGATGCATCATTTGCAGGAGTAAATAAATATGTTGTGAATGTTGTTAAAATCTTAGCAGGTAACCTGCAAATCTCATTAATTAATTTCGTTTTAGAACAATATACTGAACTGTTTAATAAACATTCAAGAAATGTTGTTGTTAAAGCTGAATCAGCTTCACCTTTAACAGAAGAACAGTTAGAAAATCTAAAAGAAAAAATTAAAAATGAGTTACAACTAGAAAATGTAGAAATTAATAATTTTGTAGATGAAAGTCTTCTAGGTGGTTTAAAACTTACTTATAATAATAAAGTAGTTGATGCTACTATTAAAGCGAAATTAAATGCTATAAAATCAAAAATTTCTTCAATCTAGAAGAAGTTGAAACAAGGAGGGACATAAATGGCTATTAAAGCTGAAGAAATTAGTTCATTACTAAAATCACAAATAGAAAATTATCAGTTTGAAGTTAAGTCAACAGATGTCGGTACAGTTATAGAAGTAGGGGACGGTATTGCTCGTGTATACGGTCTTAATGAAATAATGAGTGGTGAGCTTGTAGAGTTCACTAAAACAGGGGTTATGGGGCTTGCTCAAAACCTTGAAGACACAAATGTTGGTATCGTAATTTTAGGTCCAACTACTGATATTAAAGAAGGAGACGAAGTTCGCCGTACTGGACGTGTAATGGACGTACCTGTAGGTGAAGAACTAATTGGACGTGTAGTTGATCCATTAGGACAACCAGTTGACGGTCGTGGGCCAGTTAACACTACAAAACGTCGTCCAATTGAATCTCCAGCAGTAGGTGTAATGGGACGTAAATCAGTATCTGTTCCATTCCAAACTGGTATTAAAGCGATTGACGCATTAGTACCTATCGGACGTGGACAACGTGAGCTTATTATCGGAGATAGACAAACAGGTAAGACTGCAGTTGCTATCGACTCAATCTTAGCTCAAAAAGGACAAGATGTAATTTGTATCTATGTAGCAATAGGACAAAAAGAATCTACAGTACGTAGTGTTGTAGAAACTCTTAAGGAACACGGTGCTTTAGACTACACTATTGTAGTAACAGCATCAGCATCTCAACCAGCACCACTTCTTTACATCGCACCTTATGCAGGGGTTGCAATGGCAGAAGAATTTATGTTTAATGGTAAAGATGTAGTAATCGTATATGATGACTTATCTAAACAAGCAGCAGCTTACCGTGAGTTATCATTACTATTAAAACGACCACCAGGTCGTGAAGCATATCCAGGGGACGTATTCTATCTACACTCACGTCTTCTAGAACGTGCTGCTCGTGTAAATGAAGATTTCGGTGGAGGAAGTATCACAGCACTACCATTCGTAGAAACTCAAGCAGGTGATATCTCTGCATATATTCCAACAAACGTAATTTCGATTACAGACGGACAAATCTTCTTACAATCAGATTTATTCTTCTCAGGTATTAGACCAGCGATTAACGCCGGACTTTCAGTATCTAGGGTAGGGGGATCTGCTCAAATTAAAGCGATGAAAAAAGTATCAGGTACTTTACGTCTTGACTTAGCATCTTACCGTGAGTTAGAAAGCTTTGCTCAATTCGGTTCTGACCTAGATCCAGCGACTCGTGAAAAACTAGAACGTGGTAAACGTACAGTTGAAGTTTTAAAACAAGACTTACACAAACCAATTCCAGTAGAAAAACAAGTTATGATTCTGTATGCTTTAACTCACGGATTCTTAGATGATGTAGAAGTTAAAGATATTCACAGATTCGAACAAGAATTATATTCATACTTAGATGCTCATGAAAATGAAGCAGTTAAGCACATTATTGAAACAAAAGACTTACCATCAACAGAAGTTATGGATGAAGTAATCGCTGCATTCAAAAAAACTTTTGCCTAAGATGATAAGTAGTAGAGTAAAGGTGGTGAACTAATTGGCGTCACTAAGAGATATAAAAAACAAAATCAATTCTACTAAGAAAACTAGTCATATTACAAAAGCGATGGAGATGGTTTCAACATCTAAGCTTTTAAAAGCACAATCAAACACGCAAAAATTTAATCCATACATGCAAAAAATGCAAGAAGTGATGGGGACAATTTTTGGAAAAAGCTCTAGTATTAAACACCCTATGTTAGAAAAAAGAGAAGCTAAGAAAACTCTTTATGTTGTAATTACTAGTGATAGTGGTTTATGTGGAGGATTCAACTCAAACGTTATTAGAAACTTTGTTAATACTGTTAATGAAAGACATACTAATAGCGAGTATGGTATTGTTGCTATAGGTAACTATGGTGCAGAATTCTTCAGAAAAAATGGCTATAATGTAGTTGATAGTTATAGAGATATACCAGATGAGCCAAGTTTCACACAGGTTAAACAAATTACTAATAAAGTTGTAGGGTACTTTATTGATAAAGAATATGATGAAATTTATTTACATTATAACCACTTTGTTAGTATGATCCAACAGGTTGTAACTGAAAGTAAAGTTCTACCTATTGACAATACAGACAAATTTGCAAATTCCGAAGAGCAACAACCTACAGGAGCTTACGAATTTGAGCCTGGTGAGACAGCAGTACTAGATGTAATACTACCTCAATATGCTGAAAGTATGATTTATGGAAGTATATTAGATAGTAAAGCTAGTGAGCATTCTGCAAGAAAAACAGCAATGAAAAATTCAACTGATAATGCAGGAAATATTATTGATACACTTACGATTAAATACAATCGTGCAAGACAAGCTGCAATCACTCAAGAAATTACAGAGATTGTAAGTGGAGCAGCAGCAACAAAATAGTAATGAGAAAGGAGAAGCTATTAAGTTAGCATACAACATATGAATAAAGGTTATATTCTCCAAGTTATGGGACCTGTAGTAGATGTTAAATTCGAATCAGGGCATATGCCAAATCTATTAAACGCTTTAGAAGTTTACATAGAAAAAGGCGATGGGAAAAAAGAAAAATTAGTTCTTGAAGTTTCTCTAGAAATTGGTGATAACGTAGTAAGAACAATCGCTATGTCATCTACTGATGGATTAAATAGGGGAGCAGAAGTAGTAGATACAGGAGCACCAATTACAGTTCCTGTAGGTAACTACACATTAGGTCGTGTATTCAACGTATTAGGTGAAGCAGTTGACCACGGTGAAGAAGCAGGAGCAGAAGTTCGTAAAGATTCAATTCACAAAGAAGCTCCAACATTCGAAGAATTATCAACTCACGTTGAGGTTCTTGAAACAGGTATTAAAGTTATCGACTTACTTGCGCCATATATTAAAGGTGGTAAAATCGGTCTTTTCGGTGGTGCAGGAGTTGGTAAAACAGTTCTTATCCAAGAACTTATCAACAACGTTGCGCAACAACACGGTGGATTATCAGTATTCACAGGTGTAGGTGAGCGTACTCGTGAAGGAAATGACTTATACTATGAAATGAAAGATTCAGGTGTTATTAACAAAACAGCCATGGTATTCGGACAAATGAATGAACCACCAGGTGCTCGTATGCGTGTAGCATTAACAGGATTAACAATGGCGGAATACTTCCGTGATGAAGAAGGACAAGACGTACTTCTATTCATTGATAACATCTTCCGTTTCACACAAGCAGGTTCTGAGGTTTCTGCGTTATTAGGACGTATGCCATCAGCCGTTGGTTACCAACCAACACTTGCTACAGAGATGGGACGTTTACAAGAACGTATCACATCAACTAAAAAAGGTTCTGTTACATCTATCCAAGCGATTTACGTACCAGCCGATGACTATACTGACCCGGCTCCAGCGACTACATTCGCTCACTTAGATGCAACAACTAACCTTGAGCGTGCGTTAACAGAGATGGGTATCTACCCAGCCGTTGACCCACTTGCTTCTACATCAAGAGCATTAGCTCCTGAAATCGTAGGGGAAGAACACTATCAAGTTGCGACTAGAATTCAAAGAACTCTTCAAAAATATCGTGAATTACAAGATATTATCGCCATCTTAGGTATGGATGAGTTAAGTGATGAAGATAAGAAAACAGTTGATAGAGCACGTCGTGTTCAATTCTTCTTATCTCAAAACTTCCACGTAGCTGAACAATTCACAGGTCAACCTGGTTCATACGTACCAGTATCTGAATCAGTACAAGCATTCAAAGGAATCCTAGATGGTAAATATGACCACATTCCTGAAGATGCATTCCGTCTAGTTGGTGGAATTGAAGACGTATTAGAAAAAGCTCGTAAACTAGGAGTAGAAGTATAATACAAATAGGAGGTAAATAAATGAATACTTTAAGTGTAAGCATTGTTACTCCTAATGGAGAAGCTTATAGCGCTAAAGAAGCTTCTATGGTTGTATTGGGAACTACAAGTGGACAACTTGGTGTAATGGCTAACCATGTTCCTATGGTTGCATCATTAAAGATCGGTCCTCTTAAAGTGATTTTTCCTGATGGACGTGAAGAATATCTAGCTGTAAGTGAAGGATTTGTGGAAACACATAAAGGCGAAGTAACTATTATAGTTCAAACAGCAGAATTAGGTAAAGATATTGATGTTGAACGTGCTAAAAGAGCGTTACAACGTGCAGAAGATCGTCTTGCTAAAAAAGAAGATGGTCTTGATGTAAGACGTGCAGAACTAGCTTTAGCTAAAGCTTGTGCTCGTCTGAAGGTAGCTGAACAATTATAAGAAAAAATGTAGTTCATATTTTATTATGGACTACATTTTTTTATTTTATACTATGATTGCTTCATATTATGGCCTGAAATTAATAAAGAAATAAAAACCTCGGAATATAGGTTTCATAATAGAAACTTATTCCCGAGGTTTTATATTTCAATTAATTATTTTTTCTACGTTTTAATAATCCAACTATAGCAAGAAGTGATAGTCCAATTGCAGTTAGAGATTTACCTGTAGTTTCACCAGTTTTTGGAAGAGTTTTTGGTGTATTAGTAGGTGTAGAGTTCGCACCTCTAGTATCTATTACTGTGAATTTTTTCTCTTCTTGAACAGCTGATGAGTTTATATCTTTTTCGCTTGAAGCAAATGCTGTTTTAATTTTAGCTACAATTGCGAATTTGCTGAAGTGATCAACTGTGAATTGTAGGTTATTTTTACTTACAAATGAAGGAATTAGTTCAATAGAGTTATCCTCTTTAATATGATAAATAAGTATATCTTTGTTTTGTTCATTTTGCAGTAAAGCAACTTTTACTGTTCTTGGAACATCAAGTTTTACTGTTTTATTATCTTTTTGTAATTCTAAATCTACAACTCTAATTGATGTTATATCTTTTTTGTCTTTAATACTATTGTTGGCATCAGCAACAACTTTATCTTTTAGATTTTCTAAGTTTACATCTTTAGTGATATCTTTGGCAGATAAAGTTAAATCTTTATTGTCTGTAGAGTATAAATCAGCGCTTATATCTTTATCTTTTGATTTAATAGTAACAGTAACTGTATTGTTGTTAATGTTTAGTTCTGGCAATTCTGAAACAACAGGAGCGTTAGAAGGAACTGAATATTCATATTTTGTACCGTATTCATTTTCTCTAACTTTATTACCATTTTCAGAAACAACTGTGTTTCTTACACTTGGATGCATCACAAATTGATTGTTATCTTGGAATAGTTGTCCCATTTCAAGAAGTATTTTTTCTGAATTGTTTTTAGCTGCGAACATTACTCCAAGAGGAAGGTTATTTGAACTCTTATAAACAGGTAATGATATAGCAGGATTACCTGTTAAGTTGAATAACCATGTAAATGGTGTTCTTCTCATCATAGGTTCCCATTGTTTAACAAGTAGATTGAATCTTTCTTTTGGATCTTTTATCTTATTAATATTATAAAGTTGTTCTTCAACTTTTGGATCAACATAAGGATCTACTTTTTTATCATTTGATGGTGCTGTTACCGCATTAGTAGCCATTAAGAATAAATCATACTTTTTGTAGAATTCATTCATTTGGTTAGCATATATTGTTGCGTCTTTAGCAGAAGACACATCAGTGTTTGCAGTTTTTCCTTTATATGAAGATGTACCCAAAGCATAAGTTGCTGGATCTAAATCACGTTTGTTTTTTTCTTTAGCTAAGTTTGCTGCAGCAGTATAACCCCCACCAATTGCACCTATTGTATATGTTCTAATACCTTCATAACCGTCAATTGGAAATTCATTTACTTCTTCAACAGTGAATCCTTGTTTTCTAAGGAAATCAACAGCTTTAAGAACAGCTTTTTTACCATCTTCACTTAATTCAACATCTTTTAATGGTGTTTTTAATGAATAAGCAATTTTAAGTGATTTTAAGTCTTTAGGAACTTCTACTAAAGTTTTTGGTTTACTGATGTTTGTTTTATCAAAATAAGTTTTAGCATCTTCAATAGTTTTCACAAGAGGGAATTTAACAACATGACCAGTAGGTTTTAGACCAATAAGTCCAGTCCATGAAGCAGGAATACGAATTGATCCCCCAGCATCACTTCCGCTTGCGATTGATACCATACCACTTGCTACAGCACCAGCACTACCTCCTGAAGATCCTCCAGTATTACGACTAGGATCCCAAGGGTTACCAGCAGGCCCTAGTAATTTAGAGTCAGTAATATTTCTAGTTCCAAACTCAGGATAGTTAGTTTGTCCAAGAATAACAAAACCTAGTTTTGCAAATTCTTTGGCAACAGCTCCACTTACAGAAGATGTTTTACCTTTATTTAAATATACACCGTAAGAAGAATCCCCATTTTTTAAAGGATCTAATCCTTTAATTAGAGTAGGAACACCTAAGAATGGTTGTTCATCCCAATTTACAGGATTAGCAGCTAGTTTTCCTGCACTAATACGATTGTCAATTTCTTTAGCAGTTTTATATGCTTCTTCAACAATAGCATGAGGAATTTTACCATTTTCTGTAGTAAGAACAGCATTTAACTTAGGATTTTCTTCTTCTATAACTTTATAAGCTAAGTCAACAAGTTCTGTACTAGTAACTTTTTTCTCACGAATTAGTTTTGCAAGTTCTAGAGCACTTTTTTGTTTATATTCAGCAACAGTAAATGGAATTGTTGGTTTAGCAACTTCCTTACTTTCAACACTAGCACTGTTAGGTGATTCATTGTTACTTAAAGTCGGTGCTACAGTGTTAGCTGAAGCAACAGGACTAGTAGATGGTGTTACAACTGCATTATTAGTAGCATTTTTATCAGTGTTATTTACAGAAACAGCTTTATCGTTAGTATTAGCTGTATTAGTCACATTTGCCGGTGCTGTAGTTTTATCTTCACTAGCTTTAGCTTGATTGTCATTAGCTAATACTGGAAATAATGTTGCAGCTGCAAAAGCAGGTATAAGTACATATTTAATCTTATTTTTTTTCATTTTTAGCTCCTATTTTTAAATAAAGATTAAAGCCTTGAAAAAGCTTTCTACATACCATTATACTCCGATACCGATTATCAATCAAGGAAATAATTTAATGAAATGAAAAAATATTAGTGTGTTTTTCTTTTGATTAACATTATATAAAGATTAGGAGAAAAAATGCTTTTTAGAAAATAAAAAAATACGGTCAATTATAGGAATCAACCGTATTTAAATTAATTTAATACTAATTATTATTTTTGCGTTTCAGTAATCCTATTAAAGCAAGGAATGAAAGTCCGATTGCTGATAGGAAGTTGTTTGTACTTTCACCAGTATTTGGAAGAGCTTTAGGAGTTGAATTTAATTTAGTTGAGTTTGTATTTACTACTTTTTTCTCTTCTTTAACAGATGGATTTAGTGAATTTTCAGATTTACTTGGAGTAGTAATAGTCCCATTGTTGATATTTAAAGTTGGTAATTCTGCAACAGTAGGTGCGTAAGTTGGAACTGCGTATTCAAATTTAGTTCCATCTTCATTAACTCCTATTTTATTTCCATTTTCAGAAACATTTGAGCTTCTAATAGCTGGGTTCATTTTGAATTTATGTCTGTCTTGGAAGTATTGACCAATTTCTAAAAGAACTTTTTCAGAATTATCTTTTGCTGCGAACATTACACCAAATGGTAGATTTTTATCACTTAGATATGTTGGTAGTGAAATTGCAGGATTTCCAGATAAGTTAAACACCCAAGTGTATGGAGAACGTCTTGTCATTGGTAACCATTGTTTAGTTAATAAATTAAATCTTTCTTTTGGATCTTTAATTTTATTAATATTATATAGTTGTTCTGCAATATCTGGCTCTATATATGGATCTACTTTTTTATCGTTAGATGGAGCAGTAACTGCGTTAGTTGGAACTAAGAATAAATCATATTTTTTATAGAACGCATTCATTTGATCTATAAATGTAGATAATGGTTTTACTGAAGAAACATCAGTATTTGCATTTGGTCCCATATATGAAGAAGTTCCTAATCCGTAAGTTGTAGGATCTAGTTGACGTTTGTTTTCTTCTGTTACGTTTTTAACAGCTGCAATATAACTTTCCTCTCCAATACCACCTACAGTGTATGTTTTAATTCCTTCGTATCCATCGATAGGGAATTCTTTAACTTCTTCAACAGTAAATCCTTCTTTTCTTAGAAAGTCTACTGTTTCTAGGATAGCTTTTTTACCAACTTCACTTAATTCAAGATCTTTAAGTGGAGTTTTTAGAGTATAAGCTATTTTTAATTTTTTCAAATCTTTTGGTGGTTCTATTAGTGTTTTAGGTTTACTTAATTCAGTTTTTTCAAAGTAAGCTTTAGCATCTTCAATAGTTTTCACTAGAGGGAATTTAACAACGTGCCCAGTTGGTTTTAGACCGATAAGTCCAGTCCATGAAGAAGGAATACGGATAGATCCTCCAGCATCACTACCACTAGCTATAGGAACCATACCACTAGCTACAGCACCAGCACTTCCTCCTGAAGATCCTCCAGTATTGCGGCTAGGATCCCAAGGGTTACCAGCAGGTCCAAATAATTTAGAATCTGTGATATTTCTAGTTCCTAGTTCAGGATAGTTAGTTTGACCAAGTATTACAAAACCTAATTTAGCAAATTCTTTAGCTACAGGACCACTTTCGTCAGCAATTTTACCTTTATTTAGATATACACCATTAGTGTAGTCACCATTTTTAAGTTGATCAAGACCTTTAATTAATGCAGGTACACCTAAAAATGGTTGTGCTTTCCAGTCTACAGGATTAGCAGCTAGGTTACCAGCACTAATACGATTATCAATTTCTTTAGCAGTTCTATATGCTTCATCAACAATAGCTTTAGGGATTTTTCCATTTTCAGTTGTTAGAACAGCATTTAATTTAGGATTTTCTTTTGCAATAACTTTGTAAGCTAAATCAACAAGTTCTGTACTAGTAACTTTTTTCTCACGAATTAATTGAGCAAGTTCTAAAGCACTTTTTTGCTTGTATTCAGCTTCAGTAAGTGGAACTTTTGGTTTAACAGTTTCGTTGTTGACAACACTTGCACTATTAGTTGTTTCATTGTTATTTACAGTTGTTGGTTTTACACTGTTAGTTGGACTAGCAGGAGTAGCAGGTGTTGCATCAGAAGCATTGTTAGTAGTAGGAATACTAGCTGGTTTTTCGCTAGTAGTTTCTGGTTTACTAACAGTTGAAGTTGTAGCAGATTTATCCCCATTAGCTTTTGCTTGATTATCGTTAGCTAAAACAGGGAATAACGCTGCGGCTGCAAAAGCAGGTATAAGAACGTATTTAATATTATTTTTTTTCATTTTTAACTCCTATTTTAAAATAAATATTTAAATAAATGATTAAAGCTTTGGAAAAGCTTTCTATTCATCATTATACTCCTGTAATGATTATCAATCAAGTAAATTATTTCCTAAAATAAAAAAAAATATAAGTGACTTAATAATATTTTTTTATTATTACATTTTAAGTCACTTATATTTTCTATTTAAATTAATTTGTTATTGTTATTATATTAGTATCCTTTTAAGGCGTTCATACGAGCTTCAGATTGTCCTTTAGCGTCTTTTTTCTCACCTTTATACACTGCTGATTCCCATGATCCGTATAGAGGGTTAGGGAAAATTATGAATTTCTCACCAAACTCAGCTTTTAATTGTTCAAACATTTTATCTCTATCAGCTTCTGATTTAGTAGAGAATTCAGCGAAGTCGACTAAGTTATCCCCAAATAACATAACTAGGTTAGTATGTTTCATAACTTCTTGTCGACGTCCTTCTTTAGATTTATCACCTTCTTTTTTAAACATTAGGTGATCACGTCCTTGAACTGGTATACCTTGTGCTTCAAGGTTTTTAATAGTTGCATCTACTTGTGAATCAGTTCTGTCAGAAATGTAGTAGATTTGAACTTTGTTTTTATCTGCAAATTGTAAGAATTCTTTAGCTCCAGCTACAGGTTTTGCTTCGGCTTTTTGAACCCATTCATCCCAACTTTTTGGGTTAAATGCAGTTCCATCTTTAACGTTTTTAACTTGGTACGGAACATTATCTAATACTGTTTCATCTAAGTCTAATACGATAGAGTATGGTTTATCAGTAGGCTGTTTTAGTAATTCTTTTAATCTACTAGTAGCAACATTGTAACCTTGTTGGTATAAAGCATCTACTTCAGCAGCGTTTTGATACCAAAGTGCTCCCATTGTATTTTCTCTTGATCTAAGTTGATCATAAGTAAGAGTTATTTTATTATCTCCACTCTTATTTTCTTCTTTTTTTTCTTCAGTTTTTTGAGCACATCCAGTTGCAAGAACAACTGTAGCTAATACTGAAGAAATAGTCATAACAAGTTTTTTATTTTTCATAATATATATAGCTCCTTTTGTTATCTACATATACAAGTATATTGTATAAATATAAAAAATTCAATGCGAATTTATTTTTAAAAAATTCATAAATTAAATATTTTTTTATAGAAAACAGAAGTTATCTAAGAAAACGCTTTATAAAATGATAATTAAATAAAAATAATAATATTATTTTTTTAGGTGGTTAATTAGCTAATCTTAGAAAAATTATTTATATTCTAAAATATATAAATAATAGTGAAATATTACTGAGAAAGAATAATAATACTTTAATTTATATTGTTACTTGTAAGTTGAATAATAAATGAAAAGGTAATGAATGAATTAAATTTATCAGTATCCCATAATAGTTCATTTGAGGTTCTTTCAAATGTGAAGAGTCCAGTTATCTTAACGGGAAATACTTGTTTAGAGTCTAAATTGTTCTTAGATGAAGTTAAGAGGTATAATTTCATCTTTTAAAGGCTATAGTGTAGAATTATATGAAGAATGTAAACAATGGATAGAATATCATAGTCAAGACTATAATATTGATTATATAATAATTTGGGATTTATTGACTGCGGTATACGTCACTAACCCTGAAATTTTCGAGGATGAAGAGCATCAAGTAGAAATTAACAGAGAATATTTAGAGTTTGGTTATATGAAAAAAGTAAATTATGACGATAAGAAAATAATAATTCCAAAATTAGTAGATAGAAAAAAATATATAGAACTTGTAAAAAATACTTATTCTAAGATATAAATAAACACGACTGAAATATTATGATAATTTCAGTCGTTTTTTAGTTATTCTATGTCAATAAGTCTTAATATTTTATCGAAATATGAATAGTTATTTTCTAGAATATCTTTTTCATCTTTCACAAGTTCAGGTTCATCGGTAATTATTCCATCAGCAGGGCTTTGTAAGTATCTAGTTATTAGTGCTGAGTCATTGATTGTCCAAACAAAAACTTGCTTATTTTCTTTTCTAGCTTGTTCCACTAGACGATCTCTATATGAAAAGTCTTCTATTACGAAAAAGTCAACCTTTGTATTTGAGAAGTTACCAAACTGAAGCGGGATAACATAACCAGTCTCTAAATCAGGAGCTTTTTCCTCAAGTTCATTAATAACCTTAGAATCTAGTGACATAAATTTATAATTTTCAAGTTTTAGTCTCTTAACTTCATCAATTAATATGTCGATATAATTAGATGGTTCTGCTCCATGAGGTTTAAGCTCGATTACAAGATTCATGTTTAATTCTTTTGCTTTAGTTACAAATTCTTCTAATGATGGAATTTTACTAGTATAATCACCTTGTTTAATTGTTAAACCTACTACTTCATCAAAATTCATGTCTTGAACTCGCTTATTCAATCCTGCAAGTCTTTTTAAATTATAATCGTGCATTACTACAAATTTATTATCTTTTGTTAGAATAATATCAAATTCTACGTAATCAGCACCAACTTCAGCCGCGCCTTCAAGCGCTTCTATTGAATTCTCTACACCTTTAGCAACATATCCACGGTGAGCGATAGTCTTGATGTTTTTATTAACACCGTTTCCGTACATATTAAAACCATTCACAAGAACTGCAACAACAATAATTACTGTGGTCAAGGTTACTACAAATCTTGATTTTTTCTTATTTTCATTAAGATTATTAACAAGTTTTTCGGATATTTCATTGTGATCTATTAGAACAGTTATTAATGAAGTTATAACTGTTACTTTTGATATTACACCTAAAAAGAAGATAATTCCACTTATCGAAGAGAAAAATAGAGTTTGCATAATTGGATTATTACCGTAATTATCGAAATAGATACAAATGTATGTAATTACACCAATTAAAACTGCAGCAATTAATAAATATATTATTTCAAATAATAGCATAGTTAAGACAAGTTTTCTTTTTCCTGTTTTTGTAAGTTCCCAACTTCTTTTAATACTATCTAGTATATTTTCATCTCCGACAGCAGTAAGAGGAAGGGTGAAAATTAATCTAAGATTAAGATAAGCAAAAACTATCATTACTATTCCCCAAATGATAAGTCCACTGTTAGTTTTCATTATTTCACCACTAATAAATTTAGGAATAAATATATTTTTAGCGAGAACTGATCTCACACCTAAATTTACTGTAGGTATAGTTATTACGAAATAAATAATAAAAAATAGAGTTTGAAAACCAGCTAAATTTTTCGTCTTATCCCAAGCGTTATTTAATATACTACGATATGAATATTGTCTATCTGTAAGCTGTCCATATATAGTGAAAGTAAGAATAGAGAATTCTATGAACATAAGAAATGCTACAATAAGAACTAGTAAGTTTAAAATCACAAAACTATAGGGATTAGTAAGGATATGTAAAATATTGTTCTTATCTAAATGCTCTTCACCCGCAAGTGTAAGAGCGAGTTGGAAAATTCTAGATATAAGCCATAAACCACAAATAAGCATCAACTGAATAATTGCGGCGATAGATATATATGTAAATTTATAGCGATTTATGTTTCTTAGTACATTGGAAAATAAATTATAAATCTTAAAATCCATGATAACCTCACTTTCTATAGTATTTTTATGCTACTAGATTATATCAAAATTATAATTATCAAGCAAGGATTAGAAGTACTTAAAAATAAATATGGTAACGTTACTTTTTTCTCTTGACATATTTGTATAATAAGGTGTACAATGAAAAAGTAACGTTACCATTATTATTTGGTAAATGTTAAGAGTCATTATAAAAATAAAAAAATACAAAGGAGAAAGAACTATGGACTTAAAAAAAGTTATAAAAGAAGTTGTTGAACATAGTGGTGGTCAAGAAAACTTACGATCTGTTGTTCACTGTGCAACTCGTCTTCGTTTAGAATTAAACGATGAAAAAAAATATAATAAAGAAAAATTAGAAGATATCGAAGGCGTTAAAGGTGTATTTTTTAACAATGGTCAACTTCAATTAATCTTCGGAAGTGGTCTTGTTCAACAAGTTTATGCGGCATATAATGAAGTATTTAAAGGTGCTGCTTCAAATAGTGAAGAAGATTCAAGTGAAACTGTTAAAAAACCAAAAGGAAATCCACTACAACGTTTTGTAAAAATGTTAAGTGATATTTTCGTTCCGATTATTCCAGCGATCGTTGCCGGTGGTCTTTTAATGGGTATTAATAACGTATTAACAGCTAAAGATTTATTCTACACTGGTAAATCAGTTATTGAAGCTAACCCAGGTATAGCAGGTCTTGCTGATATGGTTAACGTATTTGCAAATGCACCGTTCGTATTCTTACCTGTATTAATTGGTTTCTCTGCTACTAAACGTTTTGGTGGTAACCCATATCTTGGGGCAGCACTTGCGATGTTAATGGTTCATCCAGATGTAATGAACTTCTATGTATTTGGTAAATTAGATCCATCTACAAACCAACTTCTTGCTCCAGCTTTAGATATCGTTAACCAAAGTGGTCAAGCAGTTGAAGGTCTTCAAAGAGTTACAGCTCTACAATATTGGGATGTATTCGGATTTAAGATTGCTAAAGTAGGATATCAAGGAACTGTATTACCAATTCTTGCAGCAGCATGGTTATTAGCTACAATCGAAAAATTCTTACGTCGTGTAACTCCATCATGGTTAGATAACTTAACTACACCATTAGTTTCATTATTCGTAACTGGATTCGTAACATTCGCATGGATGGGGCCTGTACTTCGTGAAGCTGGTACTTTATTAGGTGAAGGATTACAATGGTTATACATGCAAGGTGGATTCGTAGGAGCAGGTATTTTCGGTCTATTCTACGCACCAATCGTAATCACTGGATTACACCAAAGCTTCTCAGCTATTGAAACTCAATTACTAGCTGCAACAGGATTAACATTTATCTTTCCAATCGCATCTATGTCTAACGTAGCACAAGGTGCAGCGGTTCTTGCAGTATTAGTATTCTCTAAAAACACAAAAATGAAATCAATCTCGTCAGCATCTGGAATTTCTGCATTATTAGGTATTACAGAGCCAGCTATGTTCGGGGTTAACTTAAGACTTAGATATCCATTCTACGGAGCTATTGCAGGAAGTGCGGTAGGAAGTGCATGGATTGGATTAAACAAAGTATTTGCATCAGCATTAGGAGCAGCTGGTCTTCCAGGATTCTTATCAATTCCTGCTAACCACTGGTCAACATTTGGTATTGGTTTAGCATTATCGTTCATCGTTTCATTCTCAGTAACAGCATACTTCTTCAAAACTAAGAAGGAACTTGTAAATGCTAGCTAATAACTGGAAACAAAATCTTCATTTAGAACCTACTAAAGGTTGGCTTAATGATCCGAATGGATTAGCCTACTTTAAAGGTAAATATCATATTTTTCACCAATATTCATATGAAGTGGAAGGTGGTTTAAAACTTTGGTATTACTATACTAGTAGTGACCTGAAAAATTATGAAGATCGTGGCGTATTCCTTACACCAACTATAGAAGAAGAAAAAAGTGGTGTTTATTCAGGAAGTGCTAACATAGAAGATGGGAAACTAGTCTTCTACTACACAGGAAATGTGAAATATAAAGGTGATTATGACTACGTTCATGAAGGACGTGGTCATAATACCATATCTTTTGAAACGGAAGATGGAATTAATTTTACTGAGAAAAAATGTCTGTTAACAACAGATGATTATCCTAACATGTCAAATCATGTTAGAGATCCAAAAATATTTGAAAAAAATGGAAAAAGCTATCTAGTTCTTGGAGCTAGAGATAGCAATGATTATGGATGTATATTAGTATTTGATAAGGATACTCTTAAACCATATAAAACTATTTACTCAGAAAAAAATCTAGGATTTATGTGGGAATGCCCAGATTATTTCGAAGTAGATGGAAAAGAAATTTTCATGTTCTCACCTCAAGGAATTACAAGAATGTATCCAAATTATGGAAATATGTATCAAATTGGATATTCTGTAGTAGAAGATGGGATCGAGAATGTTGATAAATTAGATAACTTCACGTTATTAGATTATGGACATGATTTTTATGCATCACAAACATTCTTAGATGAAGATGATAATCGTGTGCTTATCGGTTGGATGTATGTTCCAGATAGTAGCTATACTAATCCAACTACGAAGTTTGGTTACCAAAATTGTCTAACTGTACCACGTGTAGTAAATTACAAAGATGGTAAAGTTAGACAAACGTTACATAAATCAGTAAAAGATTTACTAGGTGGCGATATAAAATCTAATGACTTTAACAAAAATACATGGTATTATAAACAAGAACATGGTAAAGAATTTGAAATTAGCGTAGCTGATTTTAAAGTAAGCTATGACAACAAAGAATTGAAAATTTCTTTTGGAACTAGTGGTTATGGAAGAGATGATAGAAAATATAAACTGGATTTAGAAAATGTGGAGATAGTGTTTGATAGTTCATCTATTGAATTATTCGCAAACGATGGATCTTTTGCACTTTCAACAAGATTTTATCCAGAAAATCACAATGTTAATATCTCAGCTACTGATTATTTAGCAAAAGAACTTGGAGCAATCGAAATTAGAGAGGAGAACTAAAATGGCAGTTTTATGTATAGGAGAAATGCTAATTGACTTTATTGGAGAAGGTGTAGGAACAATCGATAAAGTAAAATCGTTTAAAAAAGAGGCTGGTGGATGTGTAGCTAACGTTGCTTGTGTTGCGCAAAAACTAGGACATAAGAGTTATTTATTAACATCACTTGGGCAAGATGGTTTTGGTGATTTTCTAGAAAATACTTTAAAAAATGAAAATGTTGACTGTAAATATGTAAGTCGTAAAGCTGATAGTTTTACACCATTAGCATTTGTTTCTTTAGATGAAACAGGAGACCGTTCATTTAGTTTTTACTTCAAAGGTTCATCAACATTAAGAATTAGCAAAGAAGATGTTGAAAAAGTTGATTTATCTGAAATTGAAGCAATTCATTTCGCAAGTATTGCTATTCAAGAAGAATCAAAAGATAGCCATCATTTATTACTGAAAAAAGCTAAAGAAGCTGGAGTGTTAATTTCTTTTGATGTTAACTTACGATTCAATCTTTGGGATGATCACAAGGTATATCTTGAAACTATTAAAGAATTCTTACCTTATGTTGATGTAATAAAAGTTGCCGATAATGAATTAGAATTCTTAACAGGAACTACTAATATAGAAGAAGCATTGAAAAAAGACTTTAGCCACATGAAAGTTGTTCTTTATACTAAAGGAGAACACGGTGCAGAAGTTTATTATGAAAATCACAAGGTAGTAACTGAAATACCTGATATAAAAGCTGTTGATACTACTGGGGCAGGGGATGCTTTTGCTGGTTCATTCTTATCAAAACTATTAAATCATGAAGATTTTAATAACATTTCAGAAGAAGAATTAGCGCGTATGGCAAAATTTGCGACAAACTACGCTAGTTTAACAACTACAAAAACAGGTGCAATTTCAAGTTACTTAACAGAAGAAGAATATAATAAATTAATATAATTTTCAAAAAAATAAGTCCTAATTAGGGCTTATTTTTTATTAGATAGAAAAATTAAGGTGCGTATGATAAAATTAATAATGATAATGAAAAATAAATAATAAAAAAGTTGGTGTAAGTATGCAAAATAATATTAAAATAAGATTATCAGTTGATAACTTCTATGATAATATTTCTAAAAATAAACAAAAGACAAAAATTGATCCGAAGCAATTGAGTAAATCTCTAGGATATGATGAAAAAATTATTAATGAATTTCCTGATGAAATAAATATGGGGCTTTCTTGTGGTAATCCAATTAATCACTTGAAGATTAAAGGAGAACAATCTTTAATTGATTTAGGATGTGGAGCTGGAATGGATATTTTCATAACAAAGATGAAAAATCCAAAAGTAGGTAAACTATATGGCTTAGATAGATTAGATTCTATGCTAGATAAAGCTAAGAAAGTTAGGGATAATAAGAAATTTGATAATATTGAATTTATTAAAGGTGAGTTAATAAATATTCCTTTAGCAGATAGGTCTGTAGATAGAGTTATTAGTAACTGTGTTATCAATCTTGAACCTGATAAGCAAAAAGTATATGACGAAATTCATCGTATTTTAAAGGAAGATGGTATATTTGTAATATCTGATATTATTTTGAAAAAAGAATTGCCATTAGAATGGAAAAATTCTAGTAAGATGCATTGTACTTGAGTGGCTGGTGCTCTTCTGGAAGAAGAGATGGCCGAGATTATTGAAAAAGCGGGATTTACAAAGTTCCAAATCATTAATTCAGATGTAACGGATGAATATGCAGAAAAATGGGGCTATGGAAAAGAAATGAAAGATTATATCCAAAGTGGACTACTTATTGGAAGAAAATAATTATTTTGGCTAATGTTTAAGAAAACGTTAGTCATTTATTTTGACACGTATAGACAAAATAAGTTAAAATATAAAGAAAAAAATAATAATTAAGAAAAAAATTTTTTCTAATTTTGTTGTTGATTAGAGAATAATATTTGGAATTTTGGTATAATAGATTGTATAGAAAACTTTTTCAATGGTTATGTTATAAAGAAAAATTTAAAAAAGTATACAGAATGACTTAGATTTTTCTAAGAAAAAACTGTTAATATATATTTAGTATTTTAAATAATAGTTTAAACTTGATTTTAGTTAGTTTATATATAATGATTTTATATTGGAAAAAACAACATAAAAATATAGTAAGGAGTGAAAGTCAATGAGGTTATTATTGGCAGAGGATGAAAGAGACTTAGCAGATGCTTTAGAAGCAATGCTGAAACACAACAATTACTCAGTCGATGTAGTAAATAATGGGCAAGATGCATTAGATTATTTAATGTTAGACGATTATGATGGAGCTATTCTTGATGTTATGATGCCACAAATGGACGGAGTAACAGTAGTAAAAAAACTTAGAGAAAATAAAAAAAATACACCAGTATTATTACTTACAGCTAAGTCAGAAATCGAAGACAAAGTATATGGATTAGATAGCGGTGCAGATGACTATTTAACAAAACCATTTGTTACAAGAGAATTATTAGCAAGGGTACGTTCTATGACGAGAAGACAAGCTACATTTACTAGTAACGTACTAGAATTAGGAAATGTTAGTTTAAGTAAATATACATTTGAACTATCTACAGAAAAAGATAAAGTAAGATTATCTAATAAAGAATATCAAATGATGGAAATGCTTATGAGAAATCCTGGGAACGTTATTCAAACTGAACAATTTTTAGAAAGAATCTGGGGCTATGACAGTGATTCTGAAATTAATGTAGTATGGGTTAATATTTCTTACTTAAGAAAAAAACTAAAAGCATTAGATGCTAATATCCACATTAAAGCAACAAGAAATGTTGGATATACGTTGGAGATGCTAGATGTTTAAGAGCCTTAGGAGAAAATTCGTAACCACTGCTGTAGGTAGCGTGGCTGTAGTAATTGCAATACTTGCAATAGCATTAAACTTTATAAACTTTTATAAATTAGAAGAAAGAATAGATACAACATTATTAGATGCTTCAAGATCACAGGCATTGATAAAAATCTTTACAGAAGATGGGGATGATTTAGTAATCACTAAAAATTCATCAAGTGCCACAGAGTATAATGGTTTCTCAATTGCTAAGGTTGATGATAATGGTAGAATAATTAAAGCGTATCGAGATGACACTTTAATACCAGACCAAGATGCTTTGCAAAGTAAAGTAATAAAAGCGTTAGAAAAAGGAAAAACTAGTGGATTTATAGGTAGCTATAGATTCTTAAAAGTTGAAACAAATGTAGGAAACTTAATACTATTTTTAAATTGCCAACGAGAATTAGACTCTAATGCATCTTTTGTACAAAATAGCATTTTGATTTCTATTGGAGTAATACTATCAGTACTTGTTTTAATTATTCTAGTATCAAAAAGGGTAATAGCACCAATACAGGAGACATATTTAAAACAAAAACAATTCATAACAGGGGCTAGTCACGAGTTAAAAACACCGTTAGCTATTATTAGTTCTAATGCTGATGTATTAGAGATGATGAATGGTGATTCAAAATGGACGCAAAATATACATAATCAAGTAGATAGATTGTCTAGTTTAGTTAATAGCTTAGTAGTATTTAGTCGTATGGAAGAAAAAGATACAGTAGAAAGAACGCACTTTGACTTATCTGAGGCATTGAAATTAAGAATTGAAGATTTTGATGAATTAGCTAACTTCCAAAAAAAGAATATTGTAGCGGATGTCGATCCTAACCTGAATTACTATGGAGAAAAAGATTCTATAATTCAGTTGATGGACATACTGTTAGAAAATGCAATTAAATATGCTCCAGAAGATAGTGATATATCGGTTAAACTTAATAAGAATAGAAAATATGCTACTTTAAAGGTTTCTAATAAAGCCAATGTACAAAAAGGTGATTTAAGCAAAGTTTTTGATCGTTTCTATAGATTAGATGAATCGAGAAATAGTGCGATAAAAGGTTATGGTATAGGATTATCTATGGCACAGCTTATTGCAGAAAAGCATAAAGAAACAATTCAAGCATATGCACCAGAAGATGGAATCTTCAAGATTGAAGTGCGATTTACATTAGTTGATAGATAATAAATTATTAGTAATCCTCTAAACCGTTTTGGTTTGGAGGATTATTTTTTATAAAGAAAAATATAAATATATGATTAAGAATTATAGAAAAAATTGTAATTATAAGAAAATAATGCTATAATATACAAAAAAATAAGAATATATTAAAGAAGGATAAGATTAATAAGAGTTGTAGATTTATAGATGAAAGTTAAAGGAGGAAAACTATGTTTGATGTATTTTTTGAGTTTCTAATTGGGGTTGTTGATGATGCGAAAAAATCACTAAAAAAATTAGGTAGAATTCAGAGAATTATAGCAGTTATTTTTTACTGTGTTGAGCTAATAACCCTTTTTATTATCACTATGTTAACGATTGATGACTATCAAATCACCAAGGAGATATTATATTTGTTCGGTTTATTCATTTTTGTAGGGTTATGCCATGTATTATTTAATAAAAAATATCTAAATAATAGTAAAGTGAAAGACTAAAAAGAGGATAATTGATATCTCTAATTAGTGAACTTTTAAGATTGTTATTTTTGGTGAAAAATTTCCGAATTAATTTAATTTTCATTGTAATATGGTAGCGTTTTATGTTATAATTAGTAAAAGGGAAATCCTTTGATTTTATAGAAGGAGGGTTTATTATGAAACCATTCAAAAGAACAGTA
This sequence comes from Gemella sp. 27098_8_149, assembly GCF_041433745.1. Classification (NCBI taxonomy): domain Bacteria; kingdom Bacillati; phylum Bacillota; class Bacilli; order Caryophanales; family Gemellaceae; genus Gemella; species Gemella sp. 27098_8_149. Next base: position 104,345 of record NZ_JAPWCB010000004.1, read on the forward strand.
GAGAAAGTATTAGCATGGATTGCTAATATTATATTAATAGTAATAACAGGATTTTTAGCGTATGGATCATTCTTTAAGATTTCAGTTTTAAAAGATAACCAAGAATTTTTAAATCTTTTTAAAGATGAACTTGCTAAAAACCCTAATGGGGTAAATCTATCAGCTGAACAACTTCTTGATTATACTATTCAAGGGCTTAAGATGTATTCAGTTCTGTTAATCGTATTAGTTGTAGTAGCATTGTTAGCATCATTCTTAATGAAAAAACGTATTTTATCAGGGATACTTTTCTTAGTATTAGCGATTGTAGTGGCTGTTGGAACAGTAGGACTATTAGTGCCTGTATATCTATTCTACTTTGTAGTAGCAATTATGCTATTTGTTAGAAAAGAAAGACCGGATCAATATCAAGAAACAGTTAGTTATCTGTAAGGATAAATTAAAATAAAGCAATTCTTACATTAGTAATGTTTTAATATTAATAAGCGACTTTAATACTATAAAAATATTAAGAAATAATGATACAGAAATAGTTGCAGAAAAAATATAGCTGTTTATTCTGATTAATTGTATAGAAATATTATAAATAAGAGTATATTTTAGAGTAATTTTAAAATTATGATTTTCTTAGAGTCATGATTTTAAGATTACTCTTTTTTATTATCTTAATGAATATCTAATATATAAAATTTTTTATGTGAAATTTAGTTAATCAAATTTTAATTAATCACGATATTGTGGTATAATTTATAAAGATAAAAAATGAAGGACTTACTATGAAAAAATATAATTATAATGAAAGATTAATAGAAAAATTAAATATTACTTCTTTTATAGAAAAATATAATTTTGATAATGAATTATATAATACAGCAATCTTTTGTGCACTTAGTTCAATTGATAGTCATAAATTAGAAGGTGATAATATTGAATCAAAATCACTTTTATTTGGTGATTATTTTAGTTTTGAGTATTATAGTTTATTGGTAGGTAGTTTAGATAAGCTAGCTAACCTTACAGAAACTATGCAGAATGGATACTTACAGCTAATTGCCAAAGAAATTAGTGAGGATGAATTTTATCTAAGTGTTATAAAGACTTGGTTTGACTTCTATAATGTTGAATTTCAAGAGTCCGATAGTAAAATGGTAACCTTTGTTTAAGTTAATGGAGAATAGAATGTTAAAACAGTATGATACGTTGGTACACGAGGTATTAGAAGATATTTTCGAAATTACTAAAAGTAATGATGAACAATTAGATGAGATTGTAAAAAAGTATTTTCTAAATGGAGGTAAGAGGGTTAGAGTACTTCTTTTACTTATGTGTGCTAAATTAGGAAATTTTGAACTAAATAAAAAGAACATCATTAGAATGGCTAGCATAGTTGAAATAATTCATACTGCTAGTTTAATTCATGATGATATTATTGATGATGCTGATACTAGACGTGGCAGTGTTACGATGAATAAAAAATATAGCAATGAGTTTGCTCTTCGTGTAGGGGATTATTTATTTTCTGTAGTTTTAAAAGAAGTGGCTAAGTTTGAAAATGAGAAAATACATTTATATTTAGCACAAACACTTAAAGAACTATGTATAGGTGAGCTTATCCAAGCGGATGGCTTGTATGATATTAAAACTAGAAGGATAGACTATCTTAAAAAAATTAAGAGAAAGACTGCGATATTAATAGCTTTTGCTTGTGTAGCAGGGAGTATAGTTTCGAATGCTTCTGATGAAGATATAAGAAGTGCTTTTTCATACGGTTATTATTTGGGAATGAGTTATCAGATAATTGATGACTATCTTGATTTCGTAGGAGGAGCACAAAATCTTGGTAAAGATGTAGGACAAGACTTAATGAACGGTAATATTACATTACCAGCTTTATTAGCCAAAGAAGAAAACCCAGAGCTATTTTATAATTTTACAAAAGATTCGAGTAGCGAAGAAAAAGAAGAAATAATAAATTATATAAAAAATAACGATAAAGTTTTGTCAGAAACATTAACTGTAAGTAGACGATATTTAGAAAAAGCTCAGAAGAGTATCGATAATATTGATTCAACTGTAAAAACTGAATTGACTTTTATTATGAATAAGTTAGCAAGGAGAGAAAATTAGATGGATATACAACAATTTTTAGAGGAATTAAAAGATATAGATTTTTCTGCATTAGATAGAGAACAACAAGAGGAATTTCGTACAATACTTTTAGATAATGGGTTATTTGATGAGTGTTTAGAATTATCTAGAATTATTTATGAACAAAATAGAGAAGATGATACTGCGATTGAAGGATATGTTCACAATCTTCTATATCTAGATAGGAAGGATGATGCTTTAGTAGTATTATACAATTCACCAAAAACACCTTCAATTTTATATCAAGAAGGATTAATATATTTAGAAGACGAACTATATGAAATAGCTGAAGATAAGTTCTTAGCAGCTAGAGCAGGAACAGATTTTGATGAGGCTATTCGTGCAATTGATAAAGAGTTAGTAGGGATTTATTTATCGACAGGAAGAGAAGATAAAGCTAGAAACTTAAGTGAGAGAATTTTCTATGAAGAACCATCTTTAGAAAATTTCCAAACAGCATTTGATAATTTATATGCTTTAGGATTATTTGAAGAGGCTATTGACTTCTATAATCAAAATGGAAGAGGGTATGAGGATGCAGGAATTCTGTTCTCATTAGCATTCGCTTATAATCAAGTTCAGAATTTAGAAAAATCAAAAATGCACTTATTAAAAACTATAGCAATCGATCCTGATTTCACAGAAGCATATTTACACTTAGGACATATGTCAAAAGGTGACGAAGCGAAGAGATACTTAGAAAAATATATTGAGCTACAAGGAATGGCTATTAGCGGTTACTTGCACCTGATTTCATTATATAAAGATGATCAACAATATGATAATATCCGTACTTTAATGCAAGAAGTATTAACAGCACAAGGTATCTCAGAAGAAACATTATTTATTGCTATAAATGCACTTAAATCATTATATGAGTATGAGAAAATCTATGATTTATACAATGGAAATTCATTAATAAAAGAGGATCCAATTCTTTTAGGTGCAGCTTTAAATGCTCTGTCAGAAGAGGAAGATTATATTGACTTTGTTGAAGAAGAAGTCGTTACATATTTTGATGTTTTACACGATGATCCAACATATGTGGAAACTCTAAGAAATGTTTATGACTTAACAGGAAGCTCAAGAGTACTTGAAATAATTAATCATTTTGAACATCACCACGGACCTCACGGTCATCATTAATACAATGAAAAATACATTAAGAATAGGAGGTGCTAGTTATGGATTATAGTTTTAAAGATATTTATTCGCCAGCCAAGTCGGTAGTCGAAACAGATAGTTATGTAATCTATCAAACATTAAAATCAAAATTATATTTTAGTGGGAATTATCTATTAATGAAAAAAGAACCTACCACTATAGAAGAGCTTGAATACTATATTTCCTCTTGTAGGAATTTCTTTAGAGATAAAGGTGTCAATTTTATTCATTTAGCAGCAATGGAAAACGTAACGTTATCTAGAAAACTAAAGAGATATTTAAAAAAGGAAAGTTTTAGTGAAATTAATCTGAATTTATATTATTTAAACACTAGAAATTTTGTAGAACAGGAGCCAAGTGATTTTGCAGTTGGATATCTACAAAAAATTGATTTAAATAGATATTTAAAATTTCAATATAAAATAGATATTGAAGCTAGTAATGAAGAATGGGCTGAGCATAATCAGACTTTACTTTATGAAAATATTAGATCTGAAAGTATTAAACAGCTTGTAGCTAAAGATGGTGAAAAGATTGTTGGCTCTGCTAATATTATTGTGAAAAATAATTTCTTTGAAATCGATAATCTATATATAGCACCAGAATATAGAAATCGTGGAATTGCTAAACATATTATTAGTTATGCGATAAACAATGAGCGAAAAGAAAATGTTATTTTGGTAGTTGATGCAAATGATACTCCAAAATATATGTATGAAAATATGGGATTTTCAAAAATATCAGAGCAAGATTTTTATTTGAAAACCAATGTGTAAAATTAAAGAAGGGTAATTCAGATGTATATTGAGTTACTCTTTTTAGTAATTAGAATACATTAAAAAGTTCGATAATTTTCATTATAATTTAAGAAGCTAATTTATAATTATAGAGATGAAAGTAGTTTTTATAATTATTTTGTGATATTATTGTTAAAAAGTTTGATATGTAGTAAACTATTATAAGAATACTAATAGATAAAGGATGTGAGTAAAGTAGTGAAGAGAGCTTGGAAAAGATTTTTAAAGTTTATAATTGAATCAACGGCAGTGGTTTTAGTTATTTATGGAGTATTTTCAGCAGGAGCACATATAAAGGCTAAGAAAGATGCCATTAAGCAGCAGGAACTTGCTCAACAAGAAGCTCAGAAAGAAGAAAATAAACAAGAAGAGCCAGTGATCGAGAATAAAAAGCTTAGTGAAATCGAGTTAAATGAAGCTATGGAAAATTTAATAGAGCAGTATAAAGGAAATAATGAAATAGGTATTGTCTATAAAAACTTTTCTACAGGATACAGATATGCACAAGAAGATAAGCATTACTTTACAGCAGCTAGTACGGTTAAAGTGATATACGCAATGAAGATATATGATCGAATAAGAAATGGTGAAATATCAAAAAATGCAGATATAGCATATAATGAAAAATTCCTAGAAGAAGGTAACGGGCAAATAACAAATAGTCAAAAGAAAGATAGTTACAAGCTAGAATACGTAATACAAAATATGATTCAATATTCCGATAATACTGCTACAAATATGTTGGTAGGTAATAGTGCGACAGCAGCTGATTTAGTAGTTAAATATCTTGCTAGTCTTGGAGCGAGATTACCACAAGAAGAAGCTCAAAATAATAAAATTACACCGGCCATGATGGAGCTAGTCTGGACAAAACTGTATAAAGAGCGTGATAAATATCCAGAACTTATTAAATATCTTGAAGATTCAGAAGATGGTGAGTGGATTAAAGATGGAATACCGAATAAAAAAATAGCTAGTAAGTATGGAGCTTTAGAAACAAACTACCATGATACTGCAATAGTTTTTGGTGATAAGGATTATATGTTATTAATTTATACTAATAATTTAAGTAAATCAGGACAGAGTATAAAAAACATAGCTAAGAAAATTGATGAAATCACAAATAATAATATGTAAAAAGACATATGGTGTGAAAATTATTTGTTAATATATGAATGAATAATAGCATAGTGGTTAAATACCTACTATGCTATTATTTTATTTTAGATATAAGAAATAGATGAATAAATTGAAATGAAAGTAATATGATTTTCTATGTAGGTTACCCTTATTTCTTTATTATTTTCAATTTTCATGCTATAATTAACAGGTTATATAAATAAGACAGTATATAAAATTGGATTAATTAAGGAGAAGCAAATGACAACATTTGAAGAATTAGGGGTTAGTCAAGAAACCGTTCAATCACTAACCAATATGAATTTTATATCTCCAACTGGTATTCAAACAGAAACAATTCCATATGTATTATCAGGAATTGATATTTTAGCGCAAGCACAAACAGGATCAGGAAAAACAGGTGCTTTTGGAATACCGTTAGTAGATACAGTAAGGCGTAATGATCAATTACAATCATTAATCCTTGCACCAACAAGAGAATTAGCTCAACAAGTAGGAGAACAACTTCGACTTATGTCAAGAGCGAAAGGATTGAAAGTTAGTATTGTTTTCGGTGGAACAAGCATCGAAAGACAAATTCAAGACTTAAAGAAACGTCCCCAAATAATTGTTGGGACACCTGGTCGAGTAATTGACCATATAAATAGAAGAACAATAAAATTAGAATCACTAACACATTTAGTATTAGACGAAGCGGATGAAATGCTAAATATGGGATTCATAGAAGATGTTAGATTTATTCTTTCAAAAATAACTTCAAGACATCAAACACTGTTGTTCTCTGCAACAATGCCAAAAACAATTATGGAACTTTCTAAAGAATTTATGAAAGATTATAAACTTATTAAAACAATAAGTGATGAAGATCTTAAACCAGATATTACAGAATATGCAACTATAGCTAGAGAAAACGAGAAATTAGAAACTTTAATTGGATTTTTAGATGTTCAAAATCCAAATTTAGCTATTGTATTTGGAAGAACTAAGCGTCGTGTTGACGAATTAGCAAGTGCCTTAATTGCCAAAGGATATTTAGCAGAAGGTTTACACGGTGATATTACTCAATCAAAACGATTAGAAATTTTACGTAAATTCAAAAATAATTCATTACAAATTCTTGTTGCAACTGATGTTGCAGCACGTGGTATTGATATCAGTGATGTTACACATGTTTATAACTTTGATATTCCACAAGATGTAGAAAGTTATACGCACAGAATTGGAAGAACTGGTAGAGCAGGGAAATCAGGAGTAGCAATAACATTCTTAAATCCAGTGGAAATGCCATATCTAAAAGATATCGAAACTTCTCGCGGTGAGCGAATGAAAATGCTAAGACCTTACTCTCAAGAAGAAGTGAAAAAGGCACGTCACAATAGATTATTTGATGAAGTAATCTCAGAAATGGATAAAAACCATGTTGAATTTAATAGTCTAGCTAATAAACTTTTAGCTGAAACAAATGCTGAGAAAATCATTACTATATTATTAAGTAAATTAATAAATGATAAAAAAGAAGTTGATGTGGAATTATCATTTGAAAAACCACTTCCTCGTAGACAAGATAAAGGTAAACGTTCTAATAGAGGAAATGATAGACGTCGTAGATCTGATAATAGAGACAAAAAAAATAGGAATGAGCGTCGTGGTACTGATAAAAAATTCTTTGAAAAAAAAGGTCGTAGAATGCAAAATAAATAGAAATATAAAAGATGTTAGCATCGTTTGCTAACATCTTTTTTTAGGAAAATACTTATACACTTTTGTTTAATTTTCGCTGGAGTAATTTAATTGTTTAATGTATAATGATTAATGGATACTTTATAAAAGTAAACAGGGGATAATCCAAGATTATTAAATTTAAAAAGAGATTGTTTGAGGATTTATCAACGTAGAGGCTTACTGATGTCTAAATTCGCTTTATAAGAATTATATGGATATTTAGTAACTTTGCGATCGATGTGACTTGATAAAATCAATTTCTTCGAAATTGTGATTTTTGAGTCACTTCCAGAATAATAATTTTTAAAATTTTATTGAAAAAATATATAAAGGAGGGAATAATGTAATGAAGAAATTAGGTATTCTTCTTGGAATACTTTGTATGTTGGTATGTACGTTTTTATTATTTTTTGGAGATACAGCATATAATAAATGGCAAGAATATAATTTTCAATCAGATGTGAAAAAAATTGTTGAAGATGGGGACAAATCAGAATTAGCTAAAAATAGTACTGTTAAATCTGGTTGGATAGGTGATAAATACGTGAAAGTATATTATCCAAATTCAAACATCGAGCAGGCTAATGAAATTAAAGAACGCCTAGATGAAGAGATCAAAGGGCTAGTAGAGGGGAATTTAACCTTTGATAAAGATATTAAAGAGATAGCATTTTACGGAGTTGTAGAAAAAGAATCAAATTTTGCGACAGTAAATGAAGTAAGTGTAAAGAAAGTATCACATAAAGTAGAATCAAAGAAAGTTGAATCTGCTAGTGAATCATTAGTTTCAAGTATTTATTTAGATAAAGATAATAAAGAATTTACATTATCTAGCTTATTTAGTTCACCAGATGATGCTAAACAGAAATTCTTATCAAAAATAAAACAACAATTAGCTGTAAAAGGATTATCAGAAGAAGATATTAATGCTATCATTATAAAACTTCGTGATCAAGATATGGCTACATGGAAATTTACATATGATGAATCTAAATTTAAAATAGCGATTGATGAGAATAAATCAGAGCTTAAATCAGTTGATATTCCAGTAAATGACTTATATAAGTACATTGATGGAACATATTTAAAAGATGAAGATCTAACAAAGTATAATGAATATATTAAGAAAAGAAGTAGAAAAGCAGTTGCTTTAACATTTGATGATGGACCGAATCCAAATACTACACCAGTAGCTCTAGAATTGCTGAAAAAATACAATGCAAAAGCTACATTCTTCATGGTAGGGCGCTCTGTTGCTGGAAATGAAGATATTATTAAACAGGTTGTAGCTGAAGGTCATCAAATTGGTAACCATTCTTGGAGTCATCCATTACTAACGAAAGTTAGTTTAGAAGAAGCTAAGAGCCAGATAAATGATACTACTGAAGCTTTGAAAAAAGCGAGTGGTCAAGATGTTCACATTATGAGACCACCATATGGAGGAATAAATCCTACTATTCAAGCGGCAGTAGATCAGTCATTTATATTATGGGATATTGATACTCTAGATTGGAAGAATAGGAACACTGCCTCTATTATGAAAGAGGTTAGAAAAGCTCAACCAGGATCAATAATTTTAATGCATGATGTTCACCAAACATCAATTAATGCTTTACCATCTGTATTGCAATACTTGACCGAACAAGGTTTTGAGTTGGTAACAATAGACGAACTAATGGGGGATCAATTGGAACTGCATCAAAAATATACAAATAGAGAATAATTATAATATGAAAATAAGAGGTACCACGACAAACTTAGTTTTGTCGTGGTATTCTTTTTTTGAAGACTAGGGTAAATGAAATCAAAATATTTTAAGACTGAAATATTTATTTTTAAGTTGTTATGATGTAGAATAGAATTAAGAGATGAAATTTAGCGAATTTTGCGAGGTTTATTTATGAGAGTTGAATTAATTTCTGTCGGAACAGAGTTATTATTAGGAGATATTGTAAATACTAATACAGCGTATTTATCAAAAGAATTAGCAGCACTTGGATTAGGGGTTTTTAGACAAACAACGGTTGGAGATAATCGAGAAAGATTGCTAAAAACCTTAGAGAGTGCCTTTCTTGAAAACGACACTGTTATAATAACTGGAGGGTTAGGGCCAACAGATGATGATATCACTAAAGAATGTGCAGCTGAGTATTTTGGTCGTGATTTTTATTTCCATGAATATTCATGGGTAAAAATACTCGAGAGATTAACGAGATCAGGTAGAAATGTAATAACAGATAATAACAAAAAACAAGCTATGATTCCCGAGGGTGCTATAGTGTTAGAGAATTTTTGTGGTACTGCGCCAGGTATAATTATTGAAGAAAATAATAAACGTATTATATTAATGCCAGGACCGCCAAGAGAAATGCGTGATATGTTTGAAAAAAGTGTTAAACCTTATTTAGAGAAATATAGTAAGAAAAAATTTATTTCTAAATATGTTAGATTTTATGGTATTGGTGAATCATTTTTAGAAACAAAAATCAAAGATATAATGGATAGACAGACAAATCCTACTCTAGCATTATATGCGAAAACAGGGGAGGTACTATTAAGAATTACTGCTAGTGCTGAAAATAAAACTGAATGTGAAGAAATGATAAATCGCCAACTAGAAGAAATAGAAAGAAGAGAAGGTGTTGGCGAGTATATTTATTTGGTTGGAGACGAAAATATCTCAAGTTCACAAACTGAATTGAATAGTGCGGTAGCTAATCTTCTTATTGAAAATAATTACACAATTTCCATAGCAGAATCTCTTACTGGTGGAAAAATAGCCTCTATGTTAGTAGAAAAAAGTGGAATTTCAGATTCTTTACTAGAAGGTATAGTTTGTTATTCTAATAAGTCTAAAATTACTACACTAGGAGTAAAAGAAGAGACTCTAGAGAAGTTTGGAGCTGTAAGTGAAGAGGTCGCTCGTGAGATGGCTCTAGGAGTAGCTAAACGACTAAATAGTGATTTTGCTGTTGCAACAACTGGGATAGCAGGACCAAATAGTGATGAAAGTGGGAAACCTGTTGGATTAGTTTACATAGCTGTTTATGCTCAAGGAGAAGTTACTGTAAAAGAATGTTTATTCGTTGGTGATAGGGACTTAATCCGCTTTAGAACAAGTGTAGAGGCACTTAATGAAGTAAGAAAAAATATTTTGAGAAAACTATAGTTTTTGCTTGAAAAAAGTTAAACTATTATGTATAATTATGATAATAAAAAAAGATATTTAAGGAGATTAATTATGTATACAATGAATTTATCTAGTTTGGAGTCGCCGGATCCCAGGTACGGGCAAGATGATGAATATTCCCAGGACTTCAATACTGAAATAGACTATGAAGATGAAATTTTATCAGATTATGCTGATGAAAGCTATAACGAAGTAGAGTTTTCTGTTCCAGATGAGGAATTCTTAGATTACTCTAATGAAATGTTCCTATATAAGGAGTATTCGTACGATTTTGCGGATGATTACGAATATGATGAAGTTAGTATATCTAATGATCAAATAATGTTAGAAAATACAAGCGAAGCTTAAAATATAAAATAACATTAATAAAAAACAGACCTATAAGTGATACGCTTATAGGTCAATTTTGTGATATTTAAATAAAAATGCTTATATCAGAAATTAAATAATAATATCTTGAGGAAATATTATATTATTTAATTTTATTTTAATGATATTATGTATAATTGTTTTTACTGAATATGATATAATAGTGATTAGAAAGAAAGGAGGAGAAATGTTGAAATATTGTAAAATTATTAGTTTTGGACTATTGTGTTTTGGCTTAACGATAACTACTAGCTCTGAAATAAAAGCAGATTATTTTACTGATTATAATACGACTGTAATGGATACGGTACTAAAGGATAATATATTTAATTTTGACTTATTCTCTAGAACTAGAAATTATTCTCTTCCTACAATTAAGAATAATGTAATTCAAAGCAGTATGGATGAGCTAGAGTATAGTGCTGAATTACTGAATTATAAAAAGAACGCACATAACTATCTAATTTTCTACTCACTTGATAATAATAATATTCCAAATGAAATGTTTAGAATACAGTTGAAAAAAAGTGGTGCTGGTAAAATAGTTGATAAAAGTTTACTAAAACTTTTTGTACCGAATAGTAGAATAATAATGAATGTTATGAGTTATGAAATTGATAATAAAGGGAATATAGAAAATCTTGAATATTCTAAATCAAGCCAAGTATATTTTACTAAAAAGAATATTGATTTAGTTGTAACAGAAGGATCAAAAGAAGTAGTAAATAGAACTATAGAACTAAAAAATATACCTAAGGATGATAAGGTCTCAGTTTTACCGTATGAAGTGGAACAATATTATCGTCCTGATAAGTATTATAGTTATACAAAAGCTAAGATACTAGTGGATGGTAAAGAAATCAGTACAGAAAATATGGAACTTCCATACTTATCTAAAAAAATAGAAGTAAAACTGGCTCAAGATAAGGATTACTGGAATAATGTTAAGTTAGAATATCCATCAGAATTTAAAAAGAATGATAAAGAGTTTCTAATTAAACAAGGAGTAACATTTGCTAATTTCATTAAAGAAAATAATATTAAGGAAATTTCTGGTAATGATTCGAGTTATGAATTTTCTGGTTATTATCTAGATGATAAGGAAGTCGCAAATACTCAGGTATTAGGAAATAATATTAAGATAAAAGCAAAATATAATACGAAAGTAATATTAGATAATGGAATTACTAAAAAAGAAGTAACCTTACTAACTGATCAAAAACTGAGTGAATTAGACACGAAATTCTTCGAAAAAGAAAAATATCATGTTGATAGTTATACTATTTTAGATGCTAAAAATAATTCCAAAATAAAAGAAATTAAAGATTTATCAGAAGTTAGTATCGACAATAGTATTATAGTAAAAGCAAATTATAAAGAAAATACTAATACTATTAAAATTCGTCAAGATGATTACAATAAACGATTTGGTAAAGTTAATGATAGTATAAAAGATAAGGATATAGAGTGGCCTGAAACTAAAAAAATAGGTGAGTTATTAGCTGACCTTCGTAAAAAAATTAAACCGAGTTCAGGTTATGAGGTATTATTTAGATCTAATAAGAAAGTAATTAGTGATGATGATTATATTACAGATGAAACAGTATTAGAAATTTACTTTAAAAAAGTAGATAGTGAATGGGTAACTGTCAAATTCGTTGGACGAGGAATTGATAAATTCTTATCTGATGGTCAAGATGTTCTAGTAGGATCAAGGATAGATAGTATGATTAACTTACCAACAGCAACTGGAGTTACAGAGCAGGAGTTCTTAGGTTGGCAGGCAAATAGTGACTATTTAATCGCTGGAGAAAACTCAGAAAATATTAAAGTTTCTAAAAAAAGACTATTGCAAACTAATGAATTAGGTGCTGTTGTTACAGAAAAAGGAAAAGATATTGAATTTACCGCTGTATATAGAAAGTTATTTAATGTAGAATTTGAAAAAACTTTTGCTGGTAACATTAATCTTTCTAAAGGAACGTCTAATGTTTTAAGAGTTGATGAATTTAATAGTATAGGTGATGCTACAAAAAATAATAAATTAATAGTAGCACCAAAATCAGGTTACACATTGTCTCATTTTACAGCTAATAAAACAGTAAAAGTAAATATGGACAAAGGAACAAGAGAGATATTTGTAGGACAAAAAATTGAAGAAAAAGATCTTTATAACATTGTTCCTACATCAGATTTAAAAATCACTCCAGTGTTTAAATTAAGTGTGATTCCATCAACACTAGAAGAAATGATAGAAAATAATAAGATAAAAACTGTAGACGATGCATTAGATTTAAAATTTGAATCATCTGAAAATATTAAAAAAATATTGGGACCACTTTATTATTTAAGGTAGAACTAAAAAAAGGCTTAGCAAAATGCTGAGCCTTTTTATCGTCCATTTAGATCTTTTCTAAAAATTGTTCTACTTCTTTTTGTGTTTTAGCTAATCTTGATACGAAACGACTAGCTTCAACATTATTTTTGTAACCTACAAAAGATGGAATACCAAAAATGTCAAGAGCTTGTGCTATTTCTGGAAAGTCATCACGATTAACGTAGACAAATTTTATCTCTGGAAATTTGTTCATCGTTTCTTCTAAATAACGGTCTAACATGATGCAATCAGGGCACCATGTTGCAGAAAATACAAAAACAATTTTTTCGTTTTCCTCTTTTAATGTTTTAAATTGTTCTATAGATTCTAATTTTTCTATATAGTTAAACATATAATCACCTCATTTATGGGAAAATTATATCATAAAAAGGAGTATTTATCATTAACAATGCTTGAATGGTTTAAATGGAAATCGATGGAAATAATTGAAAATTATTGATAACTATGTAATTTTCAATTTTCGATTACAAATGTAAGCATATCTATTGAATTAAATTGTTAAATGTTGCATAATATGAAATATAGAGATTAAGTTTAACTTAAGAAAAGTTAAGGAAACACTAATCTTTAGTTGATAAAAGCTATACTATATTATAGAGGTGAAAACATGGCAAAACATTATGATTATATTGCAATTGGTGGAGGAAGCGGAGGAATAGCTTCAATTAACCGAGCTGCAATGTACGGTGTAAAAGGATTGTTAATCGAAGGTAATGAATTAGGAGGAACATGTGTAAACGTTGGATGTGTTCCTAAAAAAGTTATGTGGCATGCGTCACAAATTTCTGAAAGTTTAAAACTATACGCAAATGATTATGGATTTAGTTTTGGAGATGTAGAATTTGACTTCTCTAAATTAGTAGGTAATCGTTCTGCATATATTGATAGAATTCATGGTTCTTATGAACGTGGATTAAACAATAATAAAGTAGATCTAGTAAGAGGATATGCTAAATTTGTAAATAAAAACACAGTTGAAGTTAATGGTGAACAATATACAGCTGATCACATTTTAATAGCGACTGGTGGACAACCAACTATTCCTAATGTTGAAGGAGCTGAGTTTGGTGTTACTTCTAATGAAGTATTTGCACTTAAACAATTACCAAAATGTATCGCTGTAGTTGGTGCAGGATATATCGCAGTAGAACTTGCTGGGGTATTCAACGGATTAGGTGTTGATACTCATTTATTTGTACGTCGTGATCGTCCGCTAAGAACTTTTGACAAAGATATAGTAGACACTTTAGTGAAAGTAATTAATGAAGAAGGTCCAACTCTTCATACAAATGCTATTCCTAAAAAAGTTGTAAAAAATGCTGATGATAGTGTTACTTTAGTACTTGAAGATGGACGTGAAACTACAGTTGACTTATTAATCTGGGCAATTGGTAGAAAACCATTATCTGGAAATCTTAACTTAGAAGCGGCAGGTGTGGAAGTGGATGAGCGTGGATTTATTCCAACAGATAAATACCAAAACACTAATGTAGAAGGAATTTATGCAGTAGGTGATGTAACAGGTCGTCTTGCTTTAACTCCGGTTGCTGTTGCTGCAGGACGTAGATTATCAGAAAGATTATTTAATAATAAACCTGAAGAGCACTTAGATTACACTAATGTTGCTACAGTAGTATTCTCACACCCAGCGATTGGTTCTATTGGATATACAGAAGAACAGGCTATTAAAGAGTTTGGTGAAGAAAACATCAAAGTATATAAATCTTCATTCACTCCGATGTACTCAGCAATAACTAGCCACAGACAACCATGTTTTATGAAACTAGTAACTCTTGGTGAAGACGAGAAAGTTATTGGATTACATGGAATCGGTTATGGTGTTGATGAAATGATTCAAGGATTTGCTGTCGCTATTAAAATGGGAGCAACAAAACGTGATTTTGATAACACAGTAGCAATTCACCCAACAGGTTCTGAAGAATTTGTGACAATGAGATAATTATATAAAAATAAAAGCAGGAGAATCTTAAAAGATTTGATTTCTTGAAAATCAATCTTTTGGGATTGCCTGCTTATTTTATTTGACATTAATGTTTAATAGGAGTATTCTGAACGTAGGAGGAGATTATTATGAAAAAAATTTTAAAAACAGTAATTATTGGAATATTCACTGTATCAATAGCAACAGGTTGTGTAAGATTTAGTAAAGAGGATACAGAAACAAAAGTTACAAAAGAATCTTCTAATAAAGTATTTAAAGAATGGATTGGTGAAAAAGGGATAGATAGTATTAAAATTAATACGGTGAAAAATAATGTTAAAATCTATTATCATGATAATGAAACAATTCTAGTAAAAGGGAATTTCAAAGGAAAATATAAGTATAATACTAATAATAACTTGCTTGATATTACTTCATCTGCAGAGGAATCAGGAGACAATAGTCTAAAAATCTATCTTCCTAAAAAAGTATATAAAAGCATTAGTGTTGAAAATAAAGATGCAACTTCGAAAATATTTGATGTAAATGTTGAAAACTTAGCTATTAATAGTAATGATGAGATAGTTGTTGATGGTGTAGAAGTAGTAAATCTTAAATTGTCTACTGATAATAAAAAGGTACAAATTACTAAGGATACTATTAAACATGGTGTAATTGAAACAAAAAATAATGCAAAAATAATAGTAGACCAAACAAAAGTGAATTCTATGAATATGGTAACAGATGCTGGTGATATATTTGCTAAGATAATAGGTAATAAAGAAGATTATCAAATTAATTACAGCAAGAATACAACAACTGCTAAGGAAAAACAAATAACAGCAATCTCAAATAAAGGAAAAGTTGAAATTAGCTTTATGTAGCCTTAGCAAGATAATAAAAAAATAAGAGATGGATTTTAATATGTCCATCTCTTGTTTTTAAAATTTCCCGTTTTTTATGAAATTTTCTAGTTTTTTTCTATCTTTATCACTCATTCGAATATGTCTATTTTTCAATTCTCGTGAATTATGTTTTCTAGTCATTTTAGAAACGCTTTGTTTCCTATCTTTTAACTCTTTGATAAACATATGACAGTCTCTTAAAATAGCTCCATAACCAAGTGTTGTATCACGTTCATCGTTATCATCACTTACAACAATAATATCTATGAAATGATCGATTCTTAGTTCACGAGTTTTTCTTTCAATCCATTGATCAGCACGTTCTCCAGTTTTAGTATAAACAATACTGATAGGTGGTTCTTCTTTTATATATTCTTTTGCACGAGTTAGATAGGCATCAAATACACAGTAGACGATGTAATTATTTCCTCCTGCATATTCACGTAACATATCAATTAGAATATCACGTTCAGTAGGGAAGGTAGAGCTTTTTATTAAGTTATATTCTTTCATACGAAAAAGTAGATTATAACCATCAATAAATAAATATTGTTTTTTCATAAAAAAGCCTCCTTTGTAAATTTAATTAATCACTTTCCTCATATCAACATGCTCAATTCCAGCGTCTAAATATATTGTATCATTAATTTGGTTATAACCTAATGATTCATAAAATTTTTCAGCTTGTATTTGAGCACTTAATTCTATAGTTACTTCTCTTTTTAAAATATGCTTGGCAGTATTTTCACAGCCGATAATAAGATCACGACCGATACCTTTACCACGATAATTTTTATCTATAGCAACACGTCCTATGTGAATAATGTCTTTATCAAGATCGATAAGACGTGCGACTCCAATAAGTTTATCATCACTAAAATATCCAATATGAACAGTATTTTCGCTATGATCTTTTTCATCTAATTCTAGTTCCATTGGAACTTTTTGTTCTCTAACGAATACTTCAATACGAAGAGCAAAACCAAGGTTAAGCTCTTCTTTAGATTCTAATATTTTAATCATTAGATTTTATTCTTTCATACATAATGATTCCAGCCGCTACAGAGGCATTTAAGCTTTGGATTTTTCCTAGCATTGGTAGGTGATATAAAAAGTCACATTCATTAGTAACAACTTTACTCATTCCTTCACCTTCGTTCCCAATTACAATAGCTAAAGGCACATCTTTCGCAATTTTTGTGTAATCTTCAGAACGTTCTGCTAATGTTGTTCCAGCAATCCAGAATCCTTTTTCTTTTAGCTTTTTAATAGCATCAGTTAAATTCGATACGCGAATAACAGGCATATGTTCAATTGCCCCGGCAGATGCTTTAACTGCAGTTTGACTAACTACAGCGGCACGACGTTTAGGAATGATTATTGCTTTAACACCACTTGCTTCAGCAGTTCTAATAATCGCTCCAAGGTTATGTGGATCTTCAATATGATCTAAAATAAGTAGGGTAGTATCCTTATTAATATCTAGATTATTTACTACTTCGTCAAGTTCAAAGTAAGAATACGGTGCTACATAGGCGATAACACCTTGGTGACGTTCAGTAGTTGAGTTATCTAATTTACGTTTTGGAACTTCTTGGCAAATGATTTTTTTCTCATTTGCGATGGCGAAAATAGATTTTAATCTTCCTTTTTCAATACCTTCTTGGAATAAAATCTTATTAATTTCACGTCCTGATTTAATTGCTTCTAGTATAGCGTTACGACCAGCAATTACTTCTTTATCTAAATCAACCTCAGGAGTTTGAACTTGTGATTTTTGATCTTTGTTTTTTAGTCTTAATTCTTTATAGTGTTTATTGTTTTTCTTCATATAATCTAATTATGTAGTTAAACATTTCCTCCAATCTTTCAAAGTTTTTTTCTAAATATAAATAACCGAACACAGCCTCTAAGCCTGTAGCAAGTTTATACTCCATAATACTTGCATTCTTTGCTTTAGAGTTATTCTTTTGATTTTTTGCACGGTTATAAATTTTTTCTTCTTGTTCTGTTAATATACTATTATTTAGTATATTTTCCATAAAACTCGCTTGAGCTCTTGCTGATACGATTGTAGATACTGTTTTGTGAAGATCATTTATTTTTCCTAAGTGGTTTTTCATAACGTATTCTCTACTCATAATATCATATATACTGTCTCCAATATATGCAAGGGTTAAAGCTTGCATTTGATTAGGATTAGCGAAGTTTTTTTCAGTAAATTTAAAAGTTATATTTTTTTCCATCGTACACCCTGTTTAGTATCTTCTAAGATAATTCCTTGTTCTTTTAGGTCATCTCTAATTTTATCAGCTAAGGCGAATTCACGGTTTTTACGAGCTTCTTCACGTTCAGCTATTAAACTTTCGATGTGTTCACTATCAAGTGTATTATCTTCTTTTACGTTTATTCCAAGAATCGAACTATAAGTTTCAAATGCAGCGTTGATTAGCTCTAGAGTTTCTTTGTTGACAGCTTCTTTTGCTGTATATGAATTAGAAATTCTCACGATTTCATACCAAGAAGAAAGTGCGTTTGCTGTATTGAAATCATCCTGCATATACTCTTCAAATTTGTTTAATTCTTCTGTAACTAATGCTACAACTTCTGTATCAAGTTTTTCTTCAGTCATATCATTATTTAATCTGAATTGTAGGTTTTGATAAGAAGTTTTAATTTTTTCATAGTTTGTTTTCGCAAGTTCAATGTTTTCTAATGTGTAGTTAATTGGAGTTCTGTAGTGAACTGTTAACATGAATAAGCGAAGTACCATTGGATCGATTTCAGCAATAATATCTTTTACTAAGCGGAAATTCCCTAAGCTTTTACTCATTTTGACATTATCAATATTAATAAATGCATTGTGCATCCAATAATTACTAAATGGGGCATGGTTGTGACATTCAGACTGTGCAATTTCATTCTCGTGGTGAGGGAATGTTAAGTCTTGTCCACCAGCGTGGATGTCGATAGTATCACCTAGAGTTTCTTTTGCCATTACTGAACACTCAATATGCCAACCTGGACGGCCTTCACCAAATGGGCTATCCCATTTTACTTCACCTGGTTTAGCTTTTTTCCACAGTGCGAAATCTAGAGGATCTTCTTTATGTTCACCAACTTCAATACGAGCACCGCTAATTAGGTCATCGATAGATTGATTACTTAATTTTCCGTAATCTTCTTTTTTACGTGTTCTGAAATAAACATCACCGTTTGCTTCATATGCATAACCTTCCTCAACAAGTTTTGCGATGAAGTTAATTATTTCTTGCATGTATTCAGTAACACGAGGGTTTTTCGTTGCTCTCTTACATCCAAGTGCATCATAATCTTTAAAGAAGGCATTAATGTACTTGTCAGTTAATTCACTTGTAGAAATGCCTTCTTCATTACTAGCCTTAATAATTTTATCATCAACATCTGTAAAGTTAGAGATAAAATCTACTTCGTAACCACTGTGTTCTAAATATTTACGGACAACGTCAAAAACGATAATAGGACGTGCATTACCAATGTGAATATAATTGTAAACAGTAGGTCCACAAACATACATTCTCACTTTATTTTCTTCAATTGTTTTTAAAATTTCTTTTTGTTTTGTCAATGTATTATAGAGTTTAATCATATATAGCTCCTTTTAAAAGGGAGAATTGCAAATAGAAAATTATTACTGCATAAATTATCTAAAAAACAACTCCCAAAATTCTTCAATATCATAATAACTAAAAAAGTCTATTACTTAAATTTTAACACAAAATGCCTATAAAATGAATTATTTCTTAATGTTTTGTGAAAGATAATCAATTTTTAATTGTTTTAAATATTGATTTGTATTAAAATATATACAGGATAAAAATAAAGGATAAGGATATCATGAAATTATCAGATACGATTTATACGACTGATCAACATAAACAGTCGAAAAATGTTTTTTTAATAGTACTTGGAACAATTTTATTTTCAATATATGCTGGATTATTAATACCGGTAAATAATATTGGAGCAGGTGGTGCCTTAGGATTAAGCTTGGTAATAAATAAACTAACAGGAGTAAAAATTGGTACTGCACAGTTTGTTCTAAATGTACCGTTATTTTATTTAGGATTTAGATATATTGGCCGTAAGTTCGTAATTCTGACAGGAATTGTGATAAGTGTATCATCGTTTCTAATAAATAATTTACCAAAAATTATACCACCAGTAAATCTAGGAGATTCTCTCGTTGCGGCAATTTTCTGTGGTATCATTTCAGGATTAGCGATGTGCTGCCTTTTAGTAGCAGGAGCTTCAACTGGAGGAACAGACATAACAGGAAAATTCCTTTCATCACAGTTTAATTATAACCTACCAACTGTATTTCTAATTCAAGACATTACAATATATACGATTGTATGGATCTTTTTTGATATAAAATATGTGATGTACGCACTTGTTATGAGTTTTGTACGTAACCAAACGATGAAAGGTGTTCAAAAATTCTTTTCAGCATATATTCAATGTACAATTATATGTAGTAATCCAGAAAGAATGGTTGAGGTAATAAATAATACTTTACATAGAGGATCTACAATAATGGATGTAGAGGGTGGTTATTCACATGAGAAAAAACGAATGATAATTTTAGTCATTCAACAAAATGAAATGCATCTACTCCGTAAATTAGTTGCTAAAAATTGTCCAGAAGCATTTATTACTGTAAGTGCTGTAAATACAATAGTAGGTAACTTCAAAGAACATTCTTATAGATTATAGTAACGTGGATAGTACGACTTAAAAACATAGTTTTTTGAGTCGTATTTATTTATAGATAGTACAATATTTTTGGAGAAAATGAAGAAAGGTTAGAAAGGGAAAAAAGTTGCTAATTGACCATTTTTGATATATAATATCTAGTGAAAACGAAAATTAGGAGGTAAGAAAATGAATTTAATTCCTACAGTAATAGAGCAAACTTCTCAAGGGGAAAGAGCATACGATATTTATTCAAGATTATTAAAAGATAGAATTATTATTCTTGGTTCTGATGTAAATGATCAAGTAGCAAACTCAATAACAAGTCAGCTTTTATTTTTAGAAGCACAAGATAGTGAAAAAGATATTTATTTCTATATTAATTCACCAGGTGGAAGTGTGACAGCTGGTTTTGCAATTTATGATACAATGCAACATATTAAATGTGATGTTGTTACTATTTGTATGGGGATGGCAGCTAGTATGGGTGCATTCTTACTTGCAGCTGGGACTATCGGTAAACGATACGCTCTTCCAAATGCAGAAGTTATGATTCACCAACCATTAGGTGGTGCACAAGGTCAAGCAACAGAAATAGAAATTGCAGCTAGACACATTCTAAGAACAAGAGAAAAAATAAACAAAATCTTAGCAGATAGAACTGGTCAAACTATTAAAACTATTGAACGTGATACAGAACGTGATAATTATTTAACAGCAGAAGAAGCGTGTGAGTATGGATTAGTAGATAAAGTAATGTATCCAGAAAATAACAAACCACAGAAAAAAGAAAGACAAAAAAAAGCTACGAAAAAAGCTGCTAAAAAGTCAGAATAGATATAAAAAAGGAATTGAGTTAAATCTCAATTCCTTTTTTATTATATTTTCCAAACTTTACCAATAGCATTTCTAATTTCATAGTTATCCATAAAGTACTCAATATTCCCATTGAAGTTACGTTTGAACTGTAGTACACCATAGTCAGTAGCATCTTCAGAATGAAAATCTTTTGAAGTACCAAAGAAGTTGAAATATTTGAAGTTATTGTTAATTGCATATTTCATCATATGGAATAGGATTGCATATGGTCCTTCATAACGATGGAATTTTCTCATTGCACCACTTGTGAAGTAAATTAAATCTTGACCAGATTCTATAAAAGTAGCACATGAAAGGTTAATAACATTTCCATTTTCAGCTTTAAGTTCTTTTATTTTATCAATTTTTTTATACCAAATAGCAATGTTTTCATCAAATTCTTTTAGACGGTTAGTTGCTTTTTTGGCATTTACTTTTCCTTGTTCTAATTTTTCTTTTAAATCGTCTCGTTCTTTTTCAAGATTTGCAATTGTGTTAGTTGTAGTTTCAACGAATTGATCACAATCAATATATGAAACAAGGTAGTGAGTTTTATCTCCGATATTATTTTTTAATGATTTGAAATAAGTATTGTCTCGGATTTCAAAATCAATTCTATCCTCTGTATCACGATTGATTTCATCGAAGATTCTAGCATCTTCTTCATTGAATATATCAATTTCGCGAACCTGAACTCCTTCTTTCATCGTTCTGTTAATAGTATAACGGGCGATTTGTGAAATATTTTTTAATAAGTTACTTTCAGTAATATTTTCGTCTAGTGATTTAGAGAAAACACAACGAGAAGCTAGTGTAGGATTTGTAAATAAATCTTCGTTCATAGCGTGATAATTTAAATCATTTAGAATTCTATTAGTTTTAACTGCTACTTCGTTCTCTTCTACAAATTCAACATCATTATAGATTTTTTCATTTACAAATGGATTTACACGTACACATAATACTCTTAGATTTTTTGCAAAGTATTTTTTTAGTTGTTCAAAGTAGAAACTAACTAACTCAGTATTTGAGTAGTCCATAATAGGTCCGTATTGTGCAGTTACTTTGTAAAAGTATTTTTTATATTGGAAATAAATGAAAATACCGTAAGCTAGTATTTTATTATTTTCTTTTACGGCTAAAATTTCAGTTTTTAAGTTGTTATTATTGGCCATAATATTATATTCTGCAGATTGCGAGAAATAATATCTGTGGTTATTTTCTTTTTGAAATTGTTGAAGTTCTTCACTACTAATTTCAGTAAATATCATTATGAAATCTCCTTTTTAGTTTGTTACTATTCAAAATTACTTATAAAATTATATAACAAAAATTAAAAAAAAAAAAGTAATATACTAATAATAAGTGATATAATTAAGTAAAGTAACTATATGGAGTAAGGTTTTAATGAGAGAATACACAATAAGGAATGAAAAATACAAGATAAGGTATAATGATTTTGAGGGAAGTGGTACACCTATAGTAGTTATTCATGGATTAGGATGCGCTGGATCATTTGATTATGTAGAAATTTTTAATAGTGAGGAATTTAAAGGCCATAGGAGGGTACTTATAGACTTATTAGGAGCTGGATATAGTGACAAACCTCTAGATTTTTCATATGAGGTTAAAGAACATGCGAAATATCTAGCGGAGTTTTTGGAAGATTTAGGTTTGAATAAAGTTATCTTATTTGGTCATAGTTTAGGTGGTTCTATTGCTATTGAGTTGTGTGCAAGGTGTAAAGACAGAATTGAGAGATTGATTTTAACAGAACCAAACTTAGATCCCTCTACAAAAGGTCAGATTAGTTGGGCGATAGCACAGTATAAGGAAGATAATTACGAAAAAAGTATTATGACACTAATAAAGTATTGTGAAGGTGGAATGAATACAATGTGGGCTGCAACATTGAAGAATTGGTTACCTAAAGCAGTTTATCAAATTTCTCGTGATGCAGTATTACAGAGAGAAAAATCATGGAGAAGTATGTTATATGAGTTTGATATCCCAAAATTTTTTATATTTGGGGAAAATAGTCTTCCGAGTGATGACCTGGAAGAATTACCTAAACATGGTGTAAATGTAAAAACGGTAAAAAATGCAGGTCACTCAATGGCTTGGGAAAATCCAGAGGGGTTGACTGAGGTTATAGTCAGTTGCTTAGTGTGAATAAAGCTTGAATATGTAATTAATAAATATTTGAATATAAAAAAAGAATGTCCAGATTAATATCTGAACATTTTTTCTATATTTTTTTTATTTTCAAATTACTTACCATTAAGTAAGAACATAATATCAATAGTATTAACATTGCAATACTTGGTAATTTTATAGGGGCGATTACTGCAAGGACTGTTCCGCATGTAGTAATAGGAACACCTTGATAATATCCTTTTTTCATTTTTGTTACATTAAATCTGGCCAAACGATAAGCTCCACAGCATACATAGATTCCACAAAGAATTGCGACAATTACCATTAATAAAGTTGATGGCTTATCATTAGTAATAAAGATTTCAAAAACAAGCATGGCAGGTGCCACTCCAAAACTTACTACGTCACATAATGAATCTAAATCGTGACCAATTTCAGAAACAACGCCAAGTTTTCTTGCAACGATACCATCGTATCTATCTGCAAGCATAGCTAAGATAATAAAGACAGTACCCCAAATAAAATATCCATGTGATGTAGTTAGAATTGACATAAACCCACAAAAAATATTGCAAAGGGTAAGATAATTTGGTATGAAGTTTTTATTCATTTTAAAAGTCAACCTCCAATATTGATATTATAATTATAGTACAAATTTGTAATAATGTCTAAGAAAATATGAAATTAATAATTATTAAAAGGTAAAAAATTATTATTTATGCCTGTTGTTTATGACTATAAAACCTGTTATAATTAGGATAAAATTGCTTTTGGAGGTGTACTATGGAAAAGAATTACAAAAATTTAAATTTAACAAAAATTTTTAAAGAATTATTTATTATCTCTTTAGGTTGTGCTATTTATTCTTTTGCTATTATGCATTTTAATGTTCCAAACAAATTGGCAGAAGGTGGAGGAACAGGGATTTCACTGTTATTATTATACTCAATAGGTCTTCCAGTTTCTATTGGGACAATATTGGTAAACATTCCTTTATTAATAATAGGATATAAAATGTTAGATAAAAAGACAATGTTATACACGGTTTACGGTATTATTATGTTGACTTTTTGGATAGGGATTTTTGAGAAGTATAATATAGAAATAGAGATCGGTGGAGATAGATTACTGGCTGCTGTATTTGGAGGATTACTTGCTGGATTAGGATTGGGGATAGTCTTTCTAGCAGGTGGAACAACAGGTGGAGTAGACATAGTGGCGAAAATTGTACAACTTTATACAGGGAGTTCAATCGGTAGGATAATTCAAATTCTTGATGGGGTAATCATAGCATTAACTTTCGTAGTAGTTAAGAGTTTCCCAGCGATTTTATATACTTTGATTTATATTTTCATATGCACAAAAGTGATAGATTATGTCGTTGAAGGTGGGGTTCCTGGAAAAGGGGTAATGATAGTTTCGTCTGAGATAGAAATTATTACTAAAAAAATTCAAGAAGATATGAATCGTGGATTAACTTATATAAAAGGACAAGGAAGCTATTCTAAGAAAGATTTGAATATAGGTTATTGTGTAGTTTCAAGAAATGAAATAGGAAAACTTAAGTCATTAGTTTATAAAATTGATCCTCGGGCGTTCTTGACAATAACTGAAGTTCATGATATTATAGGAGAAGGATTCAGTTATGATCAACCGAAAAAAACAAGTCTAGGTTTTAAGAAGAATCAATAGATAAAAATCTGAGAAGGAGTGACTAGAAAATCATGATTTTGAAGAAACAAGATTTTGTCGAGTCACTTTTCGCAGTGGTTTATGCCTTGTAATATACACTTTTTTAAAAATTTAGAACTTTTATGTCAATCTCAGATTTATATTTGAAGGAGAAAAATAAATATAATATGTTAAGGAATTATTATTTTAGATTAATAAGTACAGTATTATTAATTTCTATTTGTTGTTCGTTATTTGGTCAAATGTTATTGAAATTAATAGAATTAACTAGTAGTTATTATAAGTATTTATTGATTCTAACACCTTTGATACTAGTTTTTACTAAGTTTAGTAATAAATATTTACACACCGGTGCTATAGGTATGAAGTATTTTATTGAAGCGGCAACTAATAAAAAAGAGAAAGTTACATGGAAATTTCCGTTTGTTTTAACTTTAAATACTTTATTGGCACATAGCTTCGGAGTAAGTGTAGGGCGTGAAGGAGTAGCTGTGCAATTAGGTGGAGCAATCGGTGGTAATATCGCTCCTAATGAATTTAGTCCAGAGAAGAAACAATTTTTTGTGAAATTAGGCATGATTTGTGGATTTGCTGGATTATTTCAAACTCCATTAGCTGCTGTAGTATTCATTTTAGAGGTTGTCAGTGACAAATTTAACTTTACAATAAATAAAGTTTATGAGTATGTAATATATGTCGTCGCAGCGTATATAAGTGCTTTTGTATCACATAAAGCAGGTTTGGAAAAATTCTTTGTAACTATAGATGTAAGTGGAATTAATATAAATTTAGAGTTTATTTCTAAATTAGTTTTAGTTGGAGTTATTTTTGTTTTTGTAGGAATCATATTTGTTCTCCTTCAAAGAAAAACAAAAGCATTAGTATCTTTGAATAAAAATATCATTTGGATTCTTCTAGTTATTTTTATTTTAGTTAGTATTGTTTTTGAGTACAGATATGCTTCATTAGGTACAAATTTAATTGATCTTTCTTTTACAGATTTTGAACAGATTCAGGTTTATGATTTTATGTTGAAAATTATATTAACAGCTATTTGTACAGGGATAGGCTTTAGTGGAGGAGAGGTTACTCCGTTGTTTGCGATTGGAGCAACTTGTGGAGTAATTCTAGGAGTTTGGTTAGGACTACCAATTCTAGTAACAGCAGCCTTGGGATACTGTTTAGTATTTTCAGCAGCAACTAAGACATACATTGCACCTATATTTCTTGCATTAGAAGTATTCGGATATAAATTGATGTTGTTTGCGGTAATCCCAGCAATATTAATTTACTTAATCAATAAAAAATATAGTATCTATAAATAATTAAATACACCCCAGTGTGAAAATTCACGCTAGGGTGTATTATTATAATCCAAGTATATTTAGTATCTCTTTCTTATATTTAAGTTTTTGTTCATCTTGATTATTTTCATCAAGATTTATTTTTATTTCAGATACAATTTCACCAGGTTTATTTTTAATGATATAAATTCTATCGCTTAGGTCAATGGCCTCGTCTATATCGTGGGTGATTAGTAGAGTAGTTATATCAAGTTTATTCTTGATTTCAAGGTACCAAGAGTGAAGTGATATTTTAGTAATTGCATCGAGTGCACTGAAGGGTTCGTCTAGTAAAAACAGTTCTTCTTTGAACATATATGTACGTAGAAGTGCTACTCTTTGACGCATACCACCACTTAATTCACTAGGATATTTATCTTTATATTCATAAAGATTAAATAATTTAAGATTTTTTATTGCTTCTTCTTCTGCTTCTTTTTTATTAATTTTTCTTATTAAAAGAGGAAGTATAATGTTTTGAATAATAGTCTTATGTTCTAATAATAAGTCTTTTTGAAGCATGTAACTTACACGACCTTTATAGTCTGTGTTACCTTTTATAGAGATTTCTCCACTTTGAAGAGGATTTATACCCGCAATAATGTTGAAAAGGGTAGTTTTACCAACACCACTTCCACCAAGTATAGAAACAACTTCACCTTTATCGACATGGATGTTTATATCTTTTAGTATTTTATTGTTAGGATAATTGAAAGATAAGTTTTTTATTGATAATATATTCATTATTTTATATAGTCATTGCTGAATCCAGTGTTTTCTGCAAGAGGTTGTTTTGTGATTTTGTTTTCGTTAACCCAACGGTAGAATGCATTCCATCTGTTAGCATCGAATTCACCCCAGTGATCTTTGTTTGATGCATATTGTTTAGATAGATATTTTTGAGATTCAACAACGAAATCTTTTTTATCTTTCAATTCTGGAGCATTTTTAATTAAAATCTCTGCAGCTTCTTCAGGATGTTCTATAGCGTAGACATATCCTTTCTTAATAGCTTTAAGAACTTTTTTAGCTTCTTCTTTATTTTCTTTTAAGTAATCGTTATTAGCAATGATTACTGGAGAGTAGTAGTCTAAATCTTTATTGAAATCTTTTAGATAGAAGTAGTTAATATCTAGTTTCATGCTTTCAGCTAATTTACCATCCCATGCATAGTAAATCCAAGCTGCATCGAAAAGACCATTTTCTAGTGGAGTAACAGAGTTTGTATCTGTATTTGGAGCTAGATTTAATTTGTTAGCATCTCCACCTTGTTTTTGAATTAATGATTTAACCATTGCTAATTCTACTGGATCATTCCAAGTTCCGTACTTTTTACCTTGAAGATCTTTTGGTTCTTTAATGTTGTTTTTCTTAAGTGAAATGATACCAGAAGTGTTGTGTTCAATAATTGCGGCTACGGCAGTAATTCCTGCACCTTTAGAAAGTTTGTTAGCCATTGAGTCTTGGTAGTAAATACCAAAAGGTGCTTTGTTATTAATAATTAAGTCAGAAGTACTATCTTCAGGCGCCGGCTTAATGTCAAGATCAATACCTTCTTCAGCGAAGTATCCTTTCTCTTTTGCTACATATAGACCAGTGTGGTTTGTGTTAATTGCCCAGTCAAGTACGAAATCTACTTTTTTAAGTTCTTTTTTCTCTGCGTTTTTATTAACCGTACTGCATGCAGTTAATGAGATTGCTAAGATAAAAGCAAAAACGCTAGTTAATATCTTTTTCATGATTTTCTCCTATGTATTTCCATTTAATAAATTTTTTCTCACTTAGTTTAACAAGTTCGATACTTAATAAACTGATAACCGATACTAGTATTATGATTGCAAACATAGTATCGTATTCAAATAATTTTTTCGCTTTAATCATGTAAACTCCAAGTCCTTCAAAGCCACCTAACCATTCAGCAACCACTGCTGCGATAAAGGCATAAGATACACTAACTCTAAGCCCAGCATAGAAGTAGCTTAGACTCGTTGGGATTTTTACATGCCAAAGTATTTGTAATTTACTAGCATTCATTAATTGTAATAAAGTAATCATATCTTTATCACAGTTTCTAAATCCATCTAGTATACTTACAACAATTGGGAATGTTGTTGTTATAACAATTAATACAATTTTTGGTGTAAGTCCATAACCCAACCAAAGCACAAGTATAGGGGCTATTGCAATAGTTGGTATAGTTTGAGTCAGTACAAGAAGTGGATAGATAGACTTGTTAAATATTGGTATGCTATCCATAATTAAAGCAAGAAGCCATGCTATGACTATCCCTAGGAATAGACCTATAATAGCTTCAAGTAGGGTGATTTTGCTGTGAAATATTAATAGTTCGTAGTTTTTTATAAAAGCTTTAACTATTTCAACAGGTGTAGGTATGATATATTTTGGAAGTAAACCGAGATTACCAGCTCCTTGCCAAATAATCACTAGACACAACATAGAAATAGTTGCTGCATATTTATTGATTAAATTTGTCAATTTTTTCATTTATAGTTAAAACATCTCCATAGTTAATTTTCACATTTGCAAAAATATTTTTACTATCCTCACCCGCTAGGACAAAGCATTCTTTAAGAGTATCCATAAGTTCGTTGAATTCACCTTCAATTACTGTTTCGAATGGAGTAACAATTACATTTGAATGCTTATTTTGTAGAAAATAGATAACTTTATCTATAATCTTTAGTCTTCCATCATGATTATCAAGAGGAAGAATTTGTAATGCAATACTGCAATTTATCAAAATAAAAAACCTCCTTACAATATAAGAGGGGTCTAAGTTTGTCTTTAAGTCAAATAATGCCTACGCTAGCATTATCTAGATCAGGCGCGGTCGAAATATTTATATTCCCTCTCAGACTGTTCACAGACTCCCGTATAAATAATTATATCACACGTATGAAAAAAAACAATAAAAGTGCTTACAGAAATAACGGTATTTCATGAAAAATGATTTACATAAATATTGACATTTTCATTTCTAAACAGATTAACAAAAATATTTGAGTTGATGTGAAATCTATAAATTCCAATATATTAATTCTAATATATTAATGGAAAATTTATTTTTGATTTTTCTATTAATATATGGTAGAATTATTAATCATAAATAAAATAAAAGAGGGATATACCAGTGAAAATTTTAAGAGAAATTATGGAGTGGATAGTAGTTGTAGTAGTTTCTATTGCTATTTATCTACTTATAAGCACATATCTTATCGCGCCTTTTACAGTAAAAGGACACTCGATGGATTACACATTTGCTGATAACGATAAAGTTTTCGTTAATAAATTCAGCAAAAATTTTGAGCGTGGAGATGAAGTTGTATTCCATGCAAATGAAACTGATGACTATATTAAACGTATAATCGGAGTTCCTGGAGATACTATAGAGTACAGAAACGATGTACTATATGTAAATGGTCAAAAAGTTGAAGAGCCATACTTAGCTCAAAAAATTAAAGAAGCTAATGCTTCTGGAACTGCACCATTTACGCCAGATTTTAATATTGAATTTTTAAGTAGTACAAAATCTAAAACTGTGCCAGAAGGTACATACTTTGTATTAGGAGATAACAGACAACACAGTACAGATAGTCGTGTATTTGGATTTGTTAAGAAAGAAGCAATGATTGGGAAAGTAAGCTTAAGATACTACCCATTTAGTTCATTTAAATTCTTTTAATAAATACTAAAAGAAAATTTAATATATCGAATTATTTTAGTTGCTAAAAATTTTGCGTTATGCTAGAATAATATACGGGCACTCTTAAAGAGTGATTTAAGAAACCACCCCCTGCGATAATTTCGTAGGGGGTTTATTATTTTTAATAGAAGGAGAACACAATGACAAAGTATATTTTTGTAACAGGTGGAGTAGTATCATCATTAGGAAAAGGTATTGTAGCGGCATCAGTAGGTCGTGTATTAAAAAATAGAGGATTAAAAGTAACATTACAAAAATTTGATCCATATTTAAATGTTGACCCTGGAACAATGAGTCCATATCAACACGGAGAAGTTTTCGTTACAGAAGATGGAGCTGAGACTGACTTAGACTTAGGTCACTATGAAAGATTTATCGATGTTAACTTAGGACAATATTCTAACGTAACTGCAGGACGTGTTTATTCTTCAATTATTGAAAAAGAACGTCGCGGAGATTATTTAGGAGGAACAGTTCAAGTAATTCCTCACGTAACAAATGAAATCAAATCACGAGTATTATTAGCTGGAGAATCTAGTGATGCTGATGTTGTTATTACAGAAATTGGTGGAACAACAGGAGATATTGAATCTTTACCATTCTTAGAAGCAATCCGTCAAATCCGTAGCGATTTAGGACGTGAAAATGTATGCTTTATTCACTGTACATTATTACCGTACATTAAAGCAGCAGGGGAAATGAAAACTAAGCCAACACAACAATCTGTTAAAGAATTACGTGGTTTAGGTATTCAACCAGATATTATTGTAGTTAGAAATGAACTTGCTTTAAACGATGAGCTACGTGCTAAGATTTCATTATTCTGTGACATTCCAAAACAAAACGTTATTGAAAGTCGTGATGTAAGTAATCTATATCAATTACCAGTAAATCTTAAAGCACAAAAAATTGATGATATCGTGTTAAATCATTTTGGTTTAACTGCGCCAGAAGCTGATATGACTGAATGGTTATCATTAGTGGATAGAGTAGATAACTTAAAAGAGGATGTAAGAATCGCATTAGTAGGTAAATATGTAGAACTTCACGATGCTTATATTTCTGTTGTAGAATCTTTAAAACATGCAGGATATAAAAACAATGCTAAAGTTAAAATTGATTGGATTCAATCTGAAGATATTACAGAAGAAAATGTTCATGAGTATCTTAAAGATGCAGACGGAATCCTTGTACCAGGTGGATTTGGTGATCGTGGAGTTGAAGGTAAAATTACTACTATTAAATATGCACGTGAAAACAAAGTACCATTCTTCGGTATTTGTTTAGGTATGCAACTTGCTGCTGTTGAGTTTGCACGTAACGTGTGTGGTTTAACTGGAGCACACTCATCAGAATTAGATCCAAATACGCCATACCCAATTATTAACTTATTAGCGGATCAAGAAAATGTTGTAGAAATGGGAGGAACTTTACGTTTAGGAAGTTACCCATGTACATTAATAGAAGGATCTGTAGCTCACAAAGAATATGGAGAAATCAATATTACTGAGCGTCACCGTCATAGATATGAATTCAATAACTTCTATCGTGAGCGTTTAACTCAAAAAGGAATGGTATTATCAGGAGTTAGTCCAGATGGTAAATTAGTTGAAATCGTGGAAATTCCTGAACATCCATGGTTTGTAGCTGGTCAATTCCACCCAGAATTTAAATCACGTCCGGAAAAAGCACACCCATTATTCGCTGGATTCATTAAAGCAAGTTTAGAAAATAACAGATAAGAACTTTTATTATAAATTATGAAATTATTAGATTTAATAACTGACTTTGAAGAAAATCGTAATGAACTTTTAGCTGAATCAATGTCTAAGTACATGCAGGATAAGTTTAGATTTTTAGGTGTACGTGGTGCAACTAGAACGGAAATCTATAAAAAATATTTCCCAGACGCAAGAAAGACTAAAACCATCGATTGGTATTTTGTTGAGAGTTGTTGGAATAAAGAAGAGAGAGAATTTCAGTATGTAGTTGTTTATTATTTAAAGGCAATGCAGAAATTCTTAAAAAGAGAAGATATTTCAAGGTTAAAATATCTAATAGTCACAAAATCTTGGTGGGATACTGTTGATTTGCTTGCTAAAGTTGTAGGAAGTTTAGTTATTCGTATTGAAGGTTATGATCAAATTATGCTAGAGTGGAGTAAGGACAGTAATATTTGGTTGAAACGAGTAGCTATTTTGTACCAACTGTCTCTTAAAGACAAAGTAGATGAAATAATTTTAGATAAAATTTTAGTAAACAACCTTGGTGATAATGAATTCTTCATTAATAAAGCTGTTGGTTGGGCACTTAGAGATTATTCTAAATTTAATCCAGAGTGGGTCAGAGAATTTATTAAAAAGAATAAGGATAATATGGCTAATCTT
Source organism: Gemella sp. 27098_8_149 (assembly GCF_041433745.1). Classification (NCBI taxonomy): domain Bacteria; kingdom Bacillati; phylum Bacillota; class Bacilli; order Caryophanales; family Gemellaceae; genus Gemella; species Gemella sp. 27098_8_149. Next base: position 137,015 of record NZ_JAPWCB010000004.1, read on the forward strand.
AGCATAAGAGAAGCTAGCAAGTACATATAGAGAGGAGCGATTTTTAATCGCTCCCTTCTTT